>JAISGO010000019.1 GCA_031263025.1 Coriobacteriales bacterium | reverse complement strand
AAAACGACCTCTAAGTCTGGGTATGGTTTAAAAAAGGGAAAACACGTCAAACGGATTAAAATCAGCTATTGGCGTTACACTAATGACAATGGGAAGAACACCTTGAGTTCCTATGCGTCGCCAGTTGCTAAAAACAAAAAACCATCTTCTCGTACTTACGGGAGTATCGATGCCTGGGATGTTGTTTGGCCATGGGAGGGCAAGACGACAGTAACGCATTTTTCTTATAGTTGGTACTATTTTTGATGAATGTCATGTTCTGCATCCCTGGATTTAGATTAGGCAACTTTTTTTCGGTTTTCCCGAAAAGGTGCAGACCACGTGCATTTTAAGTATGCGCTATCACGGTCGGCTGCCGTTTTAGTCATCAATGCAGTGGTTGGTGTCGTGCTTATCATCTGCATCACTAACCTCTATAATGCAGTTGGGCAGGCTACCCGTGCTCCAGATTCACTTACGGACTCATACTATCGATTCAATATCGTGCCGCAGGCAGATAGCACCCTTGGGGGTGACCTTAAGGCGCTTGTTAGGACAGTCGATGCAGCATCTGCGCCCTGCATGCTATTGAGTAAAGACGATAGGCGTATGAGTGGCGTTTACGCGAACTCTGGTTATTTGCCGGCTCCCAAGATGTTGGAGGGGCGCATGCTTAACTTGAGTGACCTTCGCTCGGTGTCTCCGTGCATGGACGTCTCGGAATCGCTGTTGGGCGCTTGCCGACAAGTCAAAGGCAAACGGTATTATTTTTACAATGGCCTTGCCTATCAGGTAATCGGCGTTTTCAGAAGCGGTAGGGATTCGATTGAACCAGATTCCTTGGGCTACTATAATCTTGTAGCAACATGTCAAACCGCGAACAGCAACCAGCTCACGAGTAAGTTCTCTACTGATGCAGACGAAGCTGGGTTGTATTGGGTCGACGCTGGGTCGCAGACCCAGGCGTTCGTCAGCGCCCTCAACACCACAGAACACCTTAAGGTTACCAGCAGTCCGGCTAAGCGGACTTTTGCCCATATCATCAAGCTGGCACTAAGCCAACAAAAAGGCAGTATTGGGCTCATGGCCTTTACTTTTTTCCTCATGTTAGTGAATGTCCTTGTTCTGCTGTATGCATGGCTGTACCGGAAACGTCGGGAAACCTGGATCCGGAGATTAAACGGCGCTTCAAGGATTCGGCTGACGTGGTTGTTGCTTGCTGAATACCTCTTTATCGTCACGCTGGCTTTTGCTGTCGCTGTCGTTATAGCTGTCTGTTTGGCTGCTATCCCTGCTTCTCCCTTGTTTCTTTTCCCTGGACTTGGCTGGCAGGCGATCTTCATAGCTTACCTTGGGATCATTGTTGTCAGCCTGGTGTCCGCCGCTCCTGTGATACTCGCCTACCTCAGTCGAACAAGGTCAATCCAGATGATTGGCGCCCGGGGATGAGAGGGTTGAGGTATGCGTTATTTGACCTTTGGCATCACTTGCCAAGCAGCCTTGTTTTTGGGGTTCAATTTGCCGTTGCGCTGCTGGTTGTCTGTTATGCCTTTAGTGATCTTTTCCCTATTTTGGGTGACTTAGATACGGCCTCAGCGCACAATACTGTTCACGACTATGTCTTTGAGGATTCTTCTTCAACACAATATTCTGGTTTGGCGAGCGAGCCGGATCATGCGACTAATCAAAAATTCATCAAGCTGTACGAGGATATCCGGGCGCTCAACTGCCGCACCGAGCAGATAGTTTATGGTTATGACGGCATCCATGAAAAAAATGGATCCGGGCACGGAACATTTTATGTAAATGTTGGTTTTTTCATGCGCAATGGACTGAGGATTGCTTCTGGCAGGAAATTCAGTGCCAATGATTTTCGGGGTGCCACCAAAACAACGCCTATAATCATCGGTCACAACTTGCGTGACCGCTATCGGCTTGGTAAGACCTATGTCCTGAGGCATCTCGGTGACGGCTCTAAATTCACAGCTGCCGTCGTCGGCGTGCTTCCTGCTCGCTCTGGTTTCGACAAAACGGGGCAACCGGGGACGCTGACGTCTCTTGATCAATCCTGTATTGTTCCACTTTCGGACAGTTTGGTAAAAACGCATCTTGTTGATGATATTTACGATATTATCTTGAACACTACCGTGTCCACGCCGAATCTTCAGCAATTGGCAAACATCACGACATTGTCAATGCAGCTGTCTTTACCTACTTTTACTTATCGGGATGTGGCTACAGTTGACCAAGAATATGCTCAAGACCTTTTCCTTGATGCTTTTGGTCGATTCTGTTTCGCGGGTCTGATTTTGATCTTTGCGTGCTTAACGATAGCGGTGAACATGGTTCGCGTCATCAAAAAGGAAGAGCGTGATTTTGCGATACACCTTGTCTGTGGAGCGACTGTAGCTTGTCTTTGTCTCCGCATTATTATCAATCTATTACTATGTTTTTTTATTGTTATTTTGATATGTTCATTATTGTTCGGATTTGGCCTTGCGCTTGTGGCAACCACGATAGTAGGCGTTGTGATCGTCGTGCTTACCATGATATATCCGATATGGAATCTGACAAGGTTGAACGTTTTCCGAGCAATCGGGGGAGGTGAGTGAAAATGTCTGCACAGGAGTTGATAAACCTAAAGGGCGTAAGCAAGACTTTCGGGCATGACAAAAATCGCTTTTTCGCCCTAAGTGGCGTGGACTTAACTGTGCAAGCTGGCGAAAGCCTTGCTATCACCGGGCCATCTGGCTCGGGAAAATCCACCCTTTTGCATATCATAGGCCTGCTGGACGACTTAACCTATGGTTCTTATATGCTCCATGGCGGGCGCGTCGATCACATTTCAGGTAGACAGAAAGCGTGGGCGCGCAATCGGACATTCGGGCTTGTTGTACAGGATTTCGCCCTCATCGAGCGATATTCCGTTCGTCAGAACATAGAGATTCCCCTGCTCTATCGCAAGCCGCGGATGCCAAGGAAAGCGCGTATGCGTGCGATTGACAAAGTGTCAGAGAACCTGGGGATCTCTGACAAGCTCAAAGCAAAGGCATGGGAACTTTCAGGCGGGCAGCGACAAAGGGTGGCTATTGCGAGAGCGATAGTAAATGAGCCTGAAGTGATTCTGGCCGATGAGCCAACCGGTGCCTTGGACACTCAGAACTCCCGCGTTATCATGGATCTTTTCACACAACTTGTCGCCCAGGGCAAGACGCTTGTGGTCGTCACTCACGACCAAAGTGTGGCAGCGCGCTGCAATCGTGTTCTCGCTTTGAAAGACGGTCGGCTTGGTACGTGACTTGCTGCCATTTCTTTTTCCCCGTTAGGGTGGCAAGCAGAAGCAGGGCAATTTTAAGTGCCCCCATGCTCTAGGCGTTTTTAGGCCGCATCTCCGCAAACCGGGGCCTCGGGGAGGTCGATGCCGAGGGAAGTGGCGATGGCTCCGCGCAGCTCCCCGATGGTGAGGGCGTAGCAGCCGAGCGAGTCAAGCCAGCGGCGCAGGGTTCTACGGCCGGCGTCGGTCAGACGGTAAAGCTTTTTGGCGGGGCCGCTTTTATCGGTGTCCCAGTGCGAGGCGACGAGGCCCTCCTTTTCCATGCTGGCCAGCTGCCGGTAGATGCCGGTGGGGTCGGGTTTGGCGCCTCCGAACATCGGTGAGTCTGCCGCTTGCTGGCTGATCACGTAGCCGTGTAAGGGCTCGTCAGCTGCCGCCAAGAGATAGAGGATGGTCGGCTGGAGCAGTTTGGAGAGGGACTTGCCCAGCTCATGGCACTCCGCCATCTCCCCTTCGGACTTGGGGTGACAGGCCGCCCACATCACTCATCACCGTCCTCGTCGTAGCCGAGGTATTCGACTGACAACTTGTCGCGTTGGTTCTGGCCCGGCAGACCGGTGCGGCAGGAGAGGCCGTCGATGTGTTCATTCAAGCTGGGCCGGATGTCCCGGTGCAGGGGGTCGAGTACGAAGTCGATACCCTCGCGCCGGGCATGTTTGGCGGCCGGCACGAAGTCGCTGTCGCCGGCGATCAAGACCACCTGGCTGACCAGACGCTTGAAAGCGAGCGAAGCAATGTCAAGGCCAATCCGCATGTCCACGCCCTTTTGCTTGATGTCAAGGTAAAAATCTCCCTCTTTTACCTGAGAGAACTTCATCTTTTTCTTACAGAGTTTCTTCACTACGGTGGGCTTAAGCAAATAACCGACCTCGCTCTCCAGGGTCTCACCCAGGCGCAGGGCCACTTTACGCTTGTTTGACAGCTCACCTAGAAAACGGGTCATCCAGTCGTGCATCTCGGATTTGCCGAGATCGACCGGATTACCGGTCAAGGGGTGAATGAACTTCTTCTCGGACGGTCGGCAGTCGTAATAAAAGATACGGTAGAGCTTATTGTAATTGCCGCGCTCCTCGAGGTGGCGGTTGCAGTACTTGACTAATTCGTCGGCGCGATCCTCAGGCTCCTTCTTGCCGAAAAGCAGTGGTGCCTGCTTGCGGTAAAAGGCGCCATCGACCAGGATGGCCACAGTCTCCATGTTTTTGCTTCTTTCCCTTAAAAAATCCCCTGGGGTCGGAACACTCCTGATCGCGGGAGGTCGTACTGCCAGGGGACGGATAACTAAATCATCTGCATGATAGTCCAATCCCCTGCCCCTGTCAAACGCATATGCGGGGGTACCTATTTAGGGTGTCCCCGGTTGGGTGGGGTGCTATTTAAGGTACCCCCGTAAGTGTTAGCCAATCGCCCGCCAACCGATGTCATGGCGGCATTGCATACCTTCGAAGGAGATCATCGAGGCAGCCTCATAGGCCATGGTTTGGGCGGCTTTGAGGTCGGGTCCAAGGGCAGTGACGTCGAGTACCCGCCCACCGTCAGTCAGAACCTGTCCGGCGGCGTCCCGCTTGGTACCGGCCTGGAAGATGGTTACGCCGGGTAGGGCCTCAGCGTCGACGATGCCATCGATTACCTTGCCAGTCTCGTATTTGCCGGGATAGCCGCCGCTGGCCAATACCACCGAGAGACAGGATTGCTTACTCCAGCGGATCGTCACCTCGTCGAGGCGCTGTTCGGCCACGGCCAACATGATCTCGGCCAGGTCGCTCTCGAGCAAGGGCAGCACCACCTGGGTCTCAGGATCGCCGAATCTCACGTTGAACTCCAATACCTTGGGCCCCGCCGGCGTGAGCATGAAGCCACCATAGAGCACTCCGCGGTAGTCGATGCCCTCGGCGCTGATCGCGGCGCAGGCCCGCTCCATGGTCTCGACCAGCTGGCGGTGGATGGCCGGGCTGACTGCCGGCACCGGGCTGTAGACACCCATGCCGCCGGTATTGGGCCCCTCGTCACCATCGTAGGCGCGCTTGTGGTCTTGGGCCGGCGGCATACAGGAGACGGTCTTGCCGTCGAAGAAGGCCAGGATCGAGCACTCCTGCCCCTCCAGGCATTCTTCGATCACCACCCGTGAGCCGGCTTTGCCGAAGCGCCCCTCAAAGCACTCCGCGACTGCGCTCTTGGCTTCGTCGATGCTAACGGCGACGGTCACGCCCTTGCCAGCGGCCAGGCCATCGGCTTTGACCACGATCGGTGCGGACTGGCTGTCCAAGTAGGCCAGGGCGGGGGCGGCCTCTTCAAAGGTCTGGTAGGCCGCCGTGGGGATCTCGTATTTGTCCATCAGTTGTTTGGCCCTATCCTTGGAGGCTTCGAGCTCGGCACCCCAGGCGCCCGGCCCGAAGACCTTAAGGCTTTGGTGGCGCAGGACGTCAGCTACGCCTGCGGCCAGCGGAGCCTCAGGGCCGATCACTACGAGGTCGACCCCCTCGGCCTTGGCGTAGTCGGCGACGGCGTCGCCGTCCATCGGGTCAAGGCCCGCCTCGTCACTCATCACCACCGTGCTGACCTGGGGTGATTGGGCTAATTTCCAACGTATGGCGTCTTCACGGCCGCCGTCGCCGAGCACCAGTATCTTCATCTTCTCTCCAATCTGTTCGCGGCACTTTCTTAGGATCGTCTACCGCTATAAAGCTGCCGCCATCTCTGCGGCTTTGATTATCTTAATGTTTTTGGTGGGCAGGGAGGCCAGGAAAGTCCTGCCATAGCCTTTAGTGGCGACCCGGCTGTCCAAGATGATCAGGTGGCCGTGGTCGTCGGCCTTGCGGATCAGGCGGCCGGCTGCCTGTTTGACCTGGAGTACCGACTTGCTCAGGGAAAAACGCGCCCAGCTGTTGGGGTAACGCTCGTCGCGGGCCTGGGCCAGTGGGTCGGAGGGGGAGTCGAAGGGGAGTTTCACGATGATGACGCAGCGCAGGGTCTCGCCCGGGGCATCGAAGCCCTCCCAGAAGGATTTGGTGGCAAAGAGGTTGAGCTCGGTGTCTTCGATAAACTCACTGCGCACCCGTCGCCCGGCCGCGCCGCGTCCCTGTTTCTTGAGGCGGATGCCCCGGGCGGCAAGCTTCGGCTCAAGCCGGTAGTAGAGCTCCTCCATGTCTTTAAAGCTAGTGAAGAGGGTGAGGATGCCGCCTCCTAGCCGTTGGTGCACTGTGCCCAGAATGTCTTCTAAGGCCCTGCAATAGGTCTCGTAGCTGCCTCGGCCTGCGGCTGGTAGATCGGATACCACCATGGCCTGCATGTTCTGGTCGTAGTCATAGCAGGAGGGGAGCAGGTGGCTCCCGACTTCCCTGTCCTCTATCCGGTCGAGGCCGTTGTTCTGTAAAAAGACCTGGAAAGACTGGCCGACCGCCAAGGTCGCCGAAGTGAAGACCAAACTCTGCTGCTCGGGGTAAAAGGACTGGTCGAGTTCGGCGCCGACGTCTATCGCCTGGGCTTCGAGGCGGTAGAAATTGCGTTTCTTGGCGTGATTGACATGTAGCGAATAAGCGTAGCGTGGGTCGATGCCCTCAAGGATCAGCTTCAAGCCGGCCTCGGTTTCCTGAATGCTGCTGTTAAAGCCGGCTAGGTCTGAGCGTGCTTCGGCTAGCTCCTCGACCTCGGCGACTAGTCCGCTCAGATGTTTGATCTCCTTGAGGGCTTTTTGCAGGGCCTGGTCGAAAACCAGACCGACCTCGGCGGCTTGCTGCCAAGTTGGCTGGCGGCGTTGATAGGCGCCGAGATAAGTGTCAGTGCTGCGGTAGCCACCTTCGTGGTAGCCGACCTCGACTTCTCCGAGCTGTGTACAGAAGTCATCCAGCAAGGGCAAACAGTCGTTGAGGGCTTGGCGGCCCTGTTCGGCGCCGCCGATCAGCATGCCGCCGCCGTCCAAGTCCGCTGCCCGGCGGACAATCTCTTGGAGCGGGCCGTTACTATTGCCGAAGTCGCGCAACAAGTTCTCAAGTTCGCGGCTGTCTAAGGCAAGCGAGAACTGGCTGCGTGCCTGCTGCTCGAAGTCATGGGCCTCGTCGATTGCCCAGTTGCGGATGGGGGGGAGCAGGTTGTTGTCAGACTGGGAGTCGCAGAGCATCAGGGCGTGGTTGGTGATCACGATGTCGGCCGCGCAGGCCAAGGCTCGGGCGGCGTGCACGAAGCAGACCCGGTAGTAACGGCATTTGTGGTGCATACAATCAGCCGAGGAGGCCTTGTACTCGTAAGGAGGCATTTTGTGGGCATAGGCCAGTCCGACCCCGTCGAGGTCGCCTAGGTCTTGTGTGAGGGAAAAAGCCAACAGCTGCCCCACTAAAGTAAGCTCATCGGGGTCGACGAAGAGCTCGAGGCTGTGGGCAAGCCGCGCTAACTTGCGCAGGCAGATGTAGTGTTCGTAGCCTTTGAGGGTGGCAAAGCGCAGCGGCTCTGTCGGCTCAGCATCGGCGGGGGCCAGGCTTTCTGTGCTGGCGTCGGCTGCGGCCTCGTCTGCCCCGGCTGGCGTTTGCTCCGCCGCCCTGAAGAGAGGGCTACCTTCGAGCACTTGGCGCAGGCGGGGCAGGTCGCTTTGCACCAGCTGGTCTTGTAGGAGGACGGTCTTGGTGGCGACCCCGCAGGTGACCTTGTTCTGACGGGCAAAGAGGGCCAAGGGCACCAGATAGGCAAGGGACTTACCCACGCCCGTGGCGGCCTCGACCACCTCGAAGCTGTCAAGGTTTAAGCTATGGGCGACCAGGCGGGCCATCTCGGCCTGTTGGGGGCGGGGTTCGTAATGGGCGAAAACCTCGGACAGGGGGCCGTCAGCGGCGAAGAGGGCGGCGACAGCCCCTTCGTCTAGCGGCTGTTTTGCCAGATTGCCGCCGGCGAGCTCTTCGCTGTCCTGTTTTTGATGGGCGCCGGCGAGCTGTGCTTGGAGGAGTGCTTTGCGCGCGCCGAGCAGGTCGATCTCGTTGGCGTCGCCATCATCGAAGAGGAAAGCGGTGAGGGCAGGCGGCA
>JAISGO010000041.1 GCA_031263025.1 Coriobacteriales bacterium | reverse complement strand
TGAAGGAGAAGGGCTTCTGGCAGCCTGGTTATGATTATCGTAAGTTCGAGAGCGGCAAGCTGCGTTTCGACGGCGAGCCTGGCTTCAACACCGTGACCGGTATGGTCGAGCTGTACTCCACCCTCTTCGAGTCCTGGGGCGAGGATCCGCTGCCCTATTTCGAGGAGCCGCGTTGGGATCAGATCACCCATCCCGAGCTGGCCGAGAAGTACCCGCTGATGATGACCTCCGGCGCCCGTGAGTTCACTTCTTTCCACTCCGAGCATCGTATGTACCCGACCCTGCGCCACTTCCGCAAGTTCCCTGATATCGAGATCAACCCCGAGACCGCTGCCAAGTACGGCATCGCCGAGGGCGATTGGGTCGAGGTCGAGAACCCCTTCGGTCGTGCCCGTGAGCAGGCCCACATCACCCCGACCATCGATCCGCGCGTGGTGCATTGCCGCCACGGTTGGTGGTATCCGGAGCAGGACGGCGAAGAGCCCAACCTCTTCGGTGTCTGGAAGTCCAACATCAACAACCTGATCCCGCATTTCGATACCGGCAAGCTGGGCTTTGGTGCCCCCTTCAAGGGTATCTTCTGTTCGATCAAGAAGGTTGACAGTTTGGACAGCTTCCCTGGCCCCAAGAAGAGCTACGACATCGTTTCCCAGCAGAAAGAGCTGCAGGAGATCGAGGGCGTAGATCCGGCCAATATCGTTGATGTCGGACATGCCGCACACCGTGTGGTCAGCGCCCCGGCGGCATAGAGCAAGAAAGGATAAACAAAATGGCAGATTTAACCAATTACGGCCTCTTGTTTGATTACAAGTATTGCTCCAATTGCCACACCTGCGAGGTTGCCTGCAAGAACCACCTCAAGCAAAGCGTTGAGGAGTTTGAGCAGAAGCCGGGCATCGTGGTCTTGGAGAAAGGCCCCTACCAACTGGACAAGACGACCACTAACGATTGGGATTGGGACTACATCCCGGTACCGACCGCCATGTGCGACAAATGCCAGGATCGTGTCGACGCTGGCAAGGATCCGACTTGTGTACACCACTGCTTGGCCAAGTGCATTGAGTTCGGCCCCATCGACGAGCTTGCTGCCAAGGCTAAGAAGATCGGTCACAAAGTCAACATCTTCCTGCCTTAAGGCTGTAAATTTGTATACCACCCGCCGCCGGCGGGTGGTATACTTACTCCAAGTTTAGTGAAGGAGGTAATTATGACCCTTGATGAATTAGTCGAGAAAGAGACTAAAGAGCAGTCCGATTGGCTCGCTGAGCAGGTTGCCGCAGGCAAGACCCCTGACGACATCTATGCTGAGCTTGGGACTGACAAGGCTGGCCTTGGCAAGTTCGGCATCTTCTGGGTGCCGCCGAAAAAGGCCTTTATGATCAAGCCGATGCGTGGCTACCAGACCACCAAGCTTTCCGGTAACGAGAAAGCCAATGACGCTGGTATCCAAGGCGGCAACGCGATCAAATAAGTACGCCTGGACTAGCCTGTCCGTGCTTGCGTGAGTACGGAAAAGACTATTTCTGGTAGTGTGTTTATCTTGGGACGGAGGAGGTGCATGTGGTTTGCACGTGCACCTTTTCTGTGCCATAATAGACGTGTCAAACTCTGAGAAGGAGAGCGTTATGTGTTTTAGACCAGCAGGTGTTTCCTTGCCGGATCCGGTGTGTCCGGAGTGCGGTAAGACCCTCCACATGGTTGGCGGCACGGTACTCAAGAAGTGCCCCTTTTGCAAGGCTGACCTGACCGAATACGCCAAGCAGTACATGGCCGAGAACGGCTTGGGCGGCGCGGCTGCCCCTGGCGCTCCGGCTGCTCCGGCCGCCCCTGGCGCCCCAGCTGCCCCGGCTGCCCCCAAGCCCCCGGCACCGCCTGCGGCTTAGTCGGTTCACTATCTAGTGATCCTGTTCTGCAATTTCCGCACAATACATTCTAATGTGCGGAAATGGCATTGAGGCTCATCTGGGAGCGCGCCGTCGGCGCTTTCCCAGGGGAGCTTTCAAGAAGCAGCAAGTCGTCTGGGGGCAGGCCTGGTCTGTCCCCGACTGTTTTATCCCGGATTCGCGTCTAGAGAAGAGATGACTTAATTGCCCTGTGGTTATGGCTGTATGGGTTGCGGGCGTTGCCAGGGGATCTACGTCTCCAAGATAATCCCCCGTGGCCTTTGCGACAGATGCGGCACCCAAAACCAACCAAGCGCCCAGTTCTGTAGGAAATGCGGCGCACCGATTGATAACACAAAGGTTAATCACACCCGGCCAGGCACCCGTTAGCTGCCCCGCTCGCAGAGCCGACCTTGCCCGTCTTCTGCGGCGACCTTATAACCACCCTTACTGGCTGTGCTTGTTTTGAGCCGTCAGTACTGATTGTTATGATATGCCCAAGAAAGGAAGGCCATGGCAGAGAAAGCACCCTTTGCAGGAGCCACCCTGCAAGAACTCACCCCTGAAGAACAGGCGATCATCGACGCTTTCCATGCGAAGACCGCAAGGGTTTGCGGCGAATGTCAAGAACAGGGCAATTGTCCTAGCGTCGGCAACCCCTCCCAGGAATGCCAAGACGAGCCCGACCCCTCCAAGAGGCGTCCACCCGCCAACGCCCTCGAATCAGTCGGTAGCCTGGCTCGTTCGCTTGGCTTGATGCCCGACAACTCGCAGGGCATCGACCAACTACGGCGCGCCACTGAAAACGAAAGGATCCTCAGACCGATGGCACCTACCGAAGAACATTTCAAACTTAAACACGCCAAGTCGATGTGGATGTCGGCCGAGCAAAACCTTGGCATTGCCCGCGACCTGGCCAAAATGGGCGGAAAAGAAGGTAACCTTGAGGAGTACATGGCCGAGGGCGGTTATGGTAACTACCTCGCTGAGGTGGTGCGTCCGCCCCGCGGCCAAGGCAACTTCATCTCTACTGTGCCGCTCTTCTATGCTATCTATAATGGCATCGAGCTCGCCCTTAAGGCCTATGACTTCGCGGCCTACCCCGAGGAGAAGCTAAAGAAGGTCTATAAGACCCCGGAGTTGGTCGAGCGGGTCTCGGCGCGCTCCATCGCAAACGACCTTTCCATTATGCCCCTGGTCGACAAATACATGGATTTCGTCAGTCTGCCGCCTCTACTGCGTGACTTCTTGACTGCCAATCAGATGGACGTGGCCGCAGTCTTGGCCAAACGTCGCTTCATCGGCTCCAATAACTGGTTCAACGCGGTCGAGGGGTACCAAGATTTCTTCTACACCGCCGAGCAAGGCAAGGCTTATTTCGCGGAGGTACTCGCCGACGTCGAGCCGGCCGTAGCAGTGGTAGAACGCTTGATGGATGACATCGACGAGGACGGCGTTGCTGGCAAGCTTGTCTCCACCCTGGAAGCTGCATAACTTGACCAAACCTGCCCACACCCTACAACCTGCCTTGGCCTTGGGCCTGGCAGCGCTGTGGGTGTGGGGCCTGTGCATCTTCTATATGGCCTTTAACCCCTTTCAGGCCACTCCGCAATTCCTTTCTGCCAATCCCGGCCTTAGCCCTTATCCCTGCGCTGCTTTCCTGCCTTGGCTGGCTGCCACCATCGGTTTCGTGGTCTGTGCTTTCTGTATGGCCTCTTTTGATAAGCGGATCACGTACCACATCCGCCATTACCGCCTCCAGATCGGTATGTACACGGCTTTCTTCTGCTTGACCTTGCTGCTGCTTCTGGCTTTCTATCTTGCTTGGTGGCCTTTGGCAGTGCTATGCGCCCTGTTGGGCGGCGCGACAGCGGCTTTCTGCACCCTACTTTGGGGAGAGGCCTACCGTCGGCGTGAGACCCTGCAAATCGTGGTCAATGCGATGCTCAGCCTGGTCTTGGCCACAATGCTGTTCTGCCTGCTTTTGGGACTCAAGATCGAATGGCTGTTCTATCTGGTGATTTGTCTAATGCCCTTGGTGCAGGGTTTTTTACTTTATGTTTGCCTGCATGGCCTGAAGGCCCTCCATCAAAAGCAGCTTTTCTTCGATGGTCCAGAGGGGGAGCGCATCCCCTCTGCTGGGGTCTTGGAGATACCTACCTTCAACCGCCTCGCCATCAATCGCACTAAGCTACTGTTTCGCATCATGGTGCCTTTCGCGGCAATGGGCCTTGGTTTCGGCTATTTGATCTGGCAGCTCTTCTGCACTTTCAATGCTTCTTCGGTGCTCTCTCTTGACCGTTCCCTGGAGTGTTTCGTGGCAGCGGCCTTTGCCTGCCTAATCATCATCTTAATGGTCTTGGTGCCGCTTATCACCCATCTCGATGAGGACTACTCCAACTTCTATCGTTTTCTGATGCCACTGTTGGTCTGTTTGTTGATTCTGGCTATCTTGATCAGCAGTGAGCTGCCCCTGACTGCGATGATCTATGCGGTGGTCTTGTTCTCCTCCTATCTTTGCATGGAGCTCCTGATGTGGGTCAAGCTGATCAATCTCTCCGCTGCCTATCGTATCTCCCCGATCCTGCTTTTGGGCTATGGCCGTTCAGCTCTGATGTTGGGGGCGGCGGTCACGATATGCTTCTGCACTTTCTTTGGAACGCGTATCTCGACCTGGGCCGACCTGGGCTATGCCATCCTCAACCTCGCAGTTCTCTTGGTGTTCTATCTGCTTCTACCTCGGGATAAACAAATCCGGGACATGGTCTTGAAAGTGGCGCCGCCGATTCCTGATGCTCCAGAGCCGGCGCCCAAAGCAGCGGCTACCTCGGTCAAGACCAGCCCGAAAGCCCTAAGCCTGTCTATGCCTGAGCCCGAACCTGAGCCAGATAAGCATCGTTTCGCGAAACGGGTCGAGGCGGTCGCTAATACCTATCTGCTCTCCAGCCGTGAGACTGAGGTGCTTTTCTTGCTGGCTAAGGGTTATTCGGCCAAACGCATGGCCGAGACCCTATTCATCTCCCAGGGCACCCTCAACACCCATACCTGGCGCATCTACAAGAAGCTCGGCCTGCATTCGCAGCAGAAGGTGATTGATTTGGTCGACGCGCAGAAGGAGGCCTAAACGATGTGGGAAGAAGTCACCTACGATTATTCGAATAAAGGGGTCGAGCAGGTCATCCATATCCTTGACGACGATAGTCCCGCCGTCAAAGCGCTCAAACAGGAGATCATCGATGACACGGCGGAGTCCAAGCGCCTCTGGGACTTGGCGGCGGCGGCAGACAAGTTGGTTCGCACTAAAAAGACAGGTGACGGTCAGGTCGCAAGCAAAAGCGCTATCAACAAGGCCAAGAAAACGCGCAAACAGGACAAGGATAAATCCCAGCAGCTTGCTGGCAAGGTCAAGCGCCTCAAGACCCAACTGATTACCCTCCAGCATCGGGAGTCAATCAAAGGTAAGGTGATTGTCGATAAAGAGGGTAAGGTGGTGCGCAAGTACAGCAAAGGGGAGTGGTTCTTCGATCACAAACCGCTCTGTTATGGCATCATCATCGTGGCCGTGGCCCTGATGATCGGCTATGAGCTCTTAGTGGGCGTGAGCCCGGGCAGCGGCCTGCTTGGTTCTTAAAGTGTTTTTTACCGCATATGCTTAGGCTCCATCGAGTCTTGAAGGTGGCTTAGCGAGCGGGTTTAGGCATTATAGGGCCCCTGTCCTTTAAGTATTGCCTGATGGGCGTTCCTGCATTCGGTCTGGCCTCACAAACTGACAGTATGTCTCATTTCGCAACAAGGAAGCGGCCGGATATACTACAGTACAAATTATGAAGATTTGTGAAGAATAGTATTTATCACCCAAGCGCCGAGAAAGGAAAGCCGATGTTTGAACTGAATGGGAAGATCGCCATGGTCACCGGCGCCTCAAGCGGGCTGGGCATCCAGCTTGCCAAGGCCTTGGCCCGTCAAGGGGCAGATTTGGCGATTGTGGCCCGGCGCATGGACAAACTCGAGCAGACCCGGCAGGAGATCGAGGCCCTGGGAGTGCGTTGCTTCAGTGCCCGCTGTGACGTCACCGACGTGAATAGCATACGTGAGGCGGTCGCTGCCGTCAAACAACGCTACGGCCGAATCGACATCCTGGTGAATAATGCCGGAGTGGCCCGGGTGGCACCGGCCGAGCGACAGAGCGACGAGGATTGGTTGACGGTGCTTGACACCAATCTCACGGGCGTCTATTATATGTCGCGCGAAGTCGGTAAGCTCATGATCGAGCAGGACTATGGCAAAATCGTCAACCTCGCATCCATTCATTCCAATGTCGCGATGCCTGGGCTACCGATCAGCGGTTATGCGGCGACAAAGGGCGGCGTGCGGATGCTGACCAGGGATCTGGCCAATGAGTGGGCCAAGTACCACATCACCGTCAACGCCATCGGCCCCGCCTATTTCGAGACCGATATGACCCGTGAAATCGCGCATAACGAGGATTTCCTCGAGGCGGTTAAGACCTATTGCCCAATGGGACGCTTGGGCAGGCCGGGCGAGCTGGACGGTGCGCTCGTTTATTTTGCCTCTGACGCCTCTTCTTTCACGACTGGTCAGCTGCTCCAGGTCGATGGTGGTTGGACCGCGATCTAGCAGGCTAAAGCTTACAGGATAAACCTGTCTCGGTTCTTGGCCTAGGCTTCAGGTGATGCTGTGCAGTTCTGCCTTACACTGTTCTTCTCCAATCGCCCCAAACAGGCCAAGCCGGCGAGTTGCTTGGCTTCAGCGAGTCTGCCTGGAGCTGCTTCTACTAGGTCTGTTTGATTGAGGCTGAATTGTGCGCTAAGGAGGCCGATCTTGAGCTTGCTGCGGTATTCCCGCCCTGCCGTCATCTCCTCAAGTTCGGCATAATGGTAGGCGACCAGCTGCCTTGGCTTGCGGCAGATGTTCAGTGCGAAAGGGTCTCCTGCCAAGAATTTAATCAAATTTTCCAGGTAGCCGCTCTGTGTTTCGGATAAGTCACAGGTACGGGCTTCGAAGAGTTGACCAAGGCATCGATGGCGCTGATTGAATTCTGTGACGTAGTACTGAGACAGGAGCCGGCTGAAGTCTTCGGCCGGTCTGTGGCTGCGACGTCCTGCCCTGAGCAGGAAATGCGCTTGTTCAGCGATTACACAAAAGGCCAATAGCTTGAACTTGCAACGCTCGGCGGCCAGATAAGCGCAGGAGAGGAAGAGGTCGTAGTCGATATCATCGGGGCAGAGGCGTTTTTTCGCGCAGCCGCGCAGGGACACGTGGTAGATACCGGGAAAAGCCGCTGTGGTTGGGGGAGGAGTCATGATGTACCTTTCTTAAACGATCCTCTAGATTATAACATAAATATATTAATAATATAATAAAAAAATCTAAAAACCGACCTTGTTGGAAGAGGGTGGCGAGCAGCCCTATAATGGTCACTATGTCATACGCCCGATTTGACCCCCTCCTTTTATGCCAAGAAAAGCAAGAACTCCGACGTTGGCTGATCGCCCGTCGCGACGCCCTGCCATTTGTTCGGCGCCAGGCCAAAGCCGAGGAGGTCTGTGCCCGTCTGTACGCCCGGCTTAAGGGCTTAGCCCGCCCAAACCCCCGCTTGCTGATCGCCGTCTATGCGGCGATGGGCAGCGAGGTTGCCCTGGATAGCTTGATCGCTAGGGCCTATCAAGCAGGTTGGCGCCTGGCCTTTCCTTGTATGACCAAGGTTATAGAGCCTGCTCCTGGTCAAATTGGAGCAGCCACGCAGATGTGTTTTCGGGAAGTCGGGCGTAGTGCCTATGAGCAGGGGGGCGTACCATTCATCACACAGCCCCTGCGTAGCTGCCGGGTCGACCAGGCAGATCTGGGCAGGTTTCCCTTGCTGTCGCCCCTTGATTTCGACCTTGTGGTCGCTCCTTTGGTCGGATTCGATTCAGTGGGCAATCGTCTCGGCTACGGTGGGGGCAATTACGATCGTTTGCTTGCCTTATTGCAGGATGGCGGTTCGGCCGCCCCAGTCATCGGTGCCGCTTTTAGCGAACAAGCGGTCGAGCATATTCCCTGCGGGCCGCATGATCGTCCGCTCGATGAGATAGTGGCTGCCTGACCGACTAGGTTAAATGGCCGTCTCCACACGCTCCGGGGGACACCCTATAGGGTGTCCCCCGGAGCGTCATGCTTGCCCTAATATCGGTTGTCGAAGATCCGTTGGGTCTTCTTCTCGGAGCGCGGTAGGTCGCCGATGGCGACCGCCTTGGCCACGATGCCGAGGTTGAGTTTGGCCTTGACGATGCCGTGGAGCTCGCGCTCGATGTGGTCGCGTTCACCCTCGGGGGCGTCAGTCTCGAAGAACACGGTCATGATATCTTTACCGTTTAAGTGGTCGATCATGACCTGGTACTCGCTGGAGGCGCCGGAAGTGGCAGAGAGTGCTTCCTCGATGTGCGCCGGGAAGATGTTGACCCCGTGTACCTTGACCATGTCGTCAGAGCGCCCGATCAGCCGCTCGAAACGCGGATGGGGCGAGCCGCAGGGGCAGGGCCCGGGTACGTAGCGGGTGAGGTCATGGGTGCGGTAGCGGATCAGCGGCGCGCCTTCCTTCTGCAGGGTGGTGATGACCAGCTCGCCGGACTCGCCGTCGGGTACGATCTCACCGGTAGCGGGGTTAATCACCTCGCAGTAGCAGAAGTCAGCCCAGATGTGCATCGCCTCCTGCTTTTGGCAGTTGATGCCGATGCCGGGGCCGTAGATCTCGGTCAGGCCGTAGATGTCGTAGAGCTCTACCCCAAGCTCGTCAGCGATGCGCTCACGCATCCGCTTGCCCCAGCGCTCCGACCCGATCACGCCCTTGCGCAGGGCGATCTGGTCGTGCAGCCCGTGCTCGGCGATGGCCTCGGCGATTAGTAGGGCGTAGGACGAGGTGGCGCACAGCACCGTCGACTGCATGTCAACCAAAAACTGTAGCTGCTTGGCGGTGTTGCCCGGCCCCATCGGGATTGCCATCGCACCCAGCCGCTCGGCACCGGCTTGAAAGCCGATGCCCGCGGTCCAGAGCCCATAGCCCGGCGTGATCTGGATGCGGTCTTCCTTGGTGATACCGGCATATTCGTAGCAACGCGCAAACTGCAGCGCCCAGTCGCTCACGTCCTTTGCGGTGTAGGGGATGATTACCGGTGTCCCGGTAGTGCCGCTCGAGGAATGGATACGCACGATCTCCTCCTGCGGGACCGCCGCCAGCCCCAGCGGATAGGCCTTGCGCAAGTCGTTCTTATCGGTGAAAGGCAGCTGTTCGAAATCACCTTGGGTCTTGATTTTATCCAAGTCGACCCCTGCGAATTTTTGAGCGTAGAAAGCGGATTTGTCTTTGATACTGTGAAGCAGGTGGCGCAGCGCGGCGCCTTGTTCTGAGGTCATCTGCATGATGGTCGTCTCTCCTATTTGTCTGGATGGCCTAAGGGCACGTCCTTGCGGTTGTCTATCACCTAGCCAGACTTGCCCCATAGGACAAGGCTTGTAGGTTCATCTCTACAAATCGGGGCTTCACCATCGTTTTGATAACATCGATGAGGTCTTTCTCGCTAAAGGGCAGCACGCCAAGGCCGACCAGTACGCCGAGCAGGGCGACATTGAGGGGTTTGGCGCTGCCTAATCTGTCATATACGGCAAGGTTGTCCACCAATACCAACTGCCTAATCTTAGCACTTCCAGCCAGGCTCTCCAAAGCGTTAAGGGGGTCGCAGACATCGGCGCTCGCACTCGGCGGGATCTCCTCGGTCGTGGCTGAGACCACGGTCGCGGCCGGCCCGAAGAAGGGCAGAGCGCGCAGGGTCTCGTTCGGCTCAAATCCGACCACGATGTCGGCTGAGCCCGCGCCGATCAGGGGCGATTCGAGCCGAGCCGCCGCTGTGTCAGCGGAGGCGGGCTGCCGCTCAGGGTCATGTGCGCAGATGCGCACATGTGAGAGCACGCTGCCGCCGCGTTGGGCCATGCCGATGGTCTCAGCTTGGCGCACGAACATACCCCCGGCAGCTGCGGTCTGGGCCAGGAGCTTGCTTGCCAGCACGGTGCCCTGTCCGCCGACGCCGGTAATCAAGATGTTAGTGATGTGGTTTTGCATGGCGCTATTGTAGCTGAAGGGGAAAGGAGGCGGAGATGGTCACAGGTTGGAAAGCGACTTGGTATAGGGGTGTCAGCGCCTCAGGCCCCGCGCACGGCGAGGGCAGAGCGCAGCATCGAGGGGTGGAGGTTCCAGAGCAGGGTCATCTCGGCCCCCATCCCAAAGCCGCAGTCGGCGCAGATGCCCGCCGCTTCGCCGGGGCAGCTGGGCAGATCCTGGCCGTCGGCTAAGATGAAATTGGAGACCCAGCATTGACGTTTCTTGTAGAAGCACCTCGGATCGCACAGGAGCTTGATACCGGCTTTGGAGTTCATCAAAGGGAAGCCCTTGGCCTTGAGCTCAAGCGCCCAGGTGGTGACCTGGTCGCGCTGTTCTTGCGTGACCATCAGGGAGCGGTCGCTGTAGGGCACATAGAAAGAATAGGAGAACTTGCGCAGTTTAGGGTGGTCGGCGACGAGGGTGGCTATCCCCACGAAATCTTCGAAGTTGCGCTTGGTCACGACCATGTTGAGGTTGAGGTTGGGGTGGCTCGAAGCCTCCAGATGGGCCATTACCCTGGCGAAGACCCCCTGGCCGCGTTGATCGTCATGGGCCTCTTGGAGGCCGTCGAGGGAGATCCAGACGAGATCGCTTTTGACCTCGATCGGTAGGGTGCCGTTGGTGGTGACGGTGGTGGAGAAGTAGCCGATTCGGCGCGCCAACTCGATCAGGTCGTTGATGTTTCGGTCAGCCCCGTCCGGCCCTGTGCCCGGATCACGCCAAAGTAGGGGCTCACCCCCCTCGAAGTCGACGATCCGGCTGCCCTTGGCATAGGAGCGGAGCAGTTCAGCTTCGATCTGAGCGTAGCTTTTGGTGCGCCAGTCGCTTTGCACGACATTGCAGTGGCGGCAGCGCAGGTTGCAACGATCGCTGATGAATATGACTGTTTGTAGCGGCCGGAGCCGCCCCAGCAGACGTGCTGCCAGATACCATCTCGCATAATAGCCAAGCTGTCCCATCAAGCCCTCCTCGTCGCTTTCATAGGTACCAGGGAGTGAGGCTGGCCAGGGCTAACAACAGCGACACCTGCATACAGAGGTTGCGCGCAAGCAGCCATTTGGCCATGAACCAAGCGATGCCGCTAGCCTGGATATTCGTCCAATTGCCGAAGGAGCCCAGCCATGGCTTGGGTGTGAAAGGCTTATCCTGGCCATTCACATAGCTGCGTAGTTGGCCTAGGAAGGTGATGGCTAAAGGCAAAGTGAGCAGTACAAGCAGGGCACAGAGCGGCAAGTAGCCGAAAGCAACGCCGGCCAAGAGGTCGGCGTAGACCAAAATCAACATGACCAGGCAGGCGTAGTAACCACGTCGGGGGCTGCCCAACAAGACTACGAAGGTGCTGCGCTTGGCGGCCTGGTCGGGACCGAAGTCCATCACCGCGTGAGCACAGAGGATATTAGAGACGAGGAGGCCAACTGGGATGCTGACGAAGACAGCGAGAGTACTGACTTGACCGCAGCTGATGAAAGTGGCCGCCAATACTATCACCGGCCCGAAGATCAAGCCTACGATCAGCTCGCCCAGGCCGTGATAGGAAAGGCGCAGGGGTGGTGCCGCGTAGAAGAAGCCCAGCACTAGGGCAATCCCGCAGAAGACCAGGACCGGCCACCCACGCAGGCAGAAGACGGCCGCGCCGAGCAGGAGGGCGCAGACGACCATAAAAGCCGAGATCCGGCGCAGGTCCCGCAAGCCGACTTGTTCGGCCCCGACTTGGCCCAGGTAGCCGCACTTGCCCATGCGCGCGCAAAAACCACCATCCTGCATCTGGGCGCGTTTGGCAACGGCGCCAAGGCGGCTGTCGAAGTAGTCGTCAAAGAGGTTGAGGCCGCTATGAGCGAGCGCCACCCCGGCAAAACCGAGCAGGGCGCAGGCGAGGCCGCGGGGCCCTTCGCTTAAGAGGCTGCCTTGGTAGAGTAGGCTGGCAAAGCCGACGACCAAGCCCAAGAGATAAGGGCTGAGGGATTGGCCGAGCGCCACCGGCCGGCTGGCCTGCCACCAATAGCCTAGGCTTTGCCCGGCAAAGAAGCGGCGGCTGCGTGAAAGAGCGAAAGACATGGCGACATTCTAACAGAAAGGCAGGGCGCCTCCTTTCAGAGATAGGCTACACTAGAGCCGGGGAAGAAGAAACAGGAGGTATCCCATGGACGTAGCCAACAAACCCTATCTCGGAGCGGATATCCCCAAGCTGGGTTTCGGCTTGATGCGCCTACCCCGCCTGCATGATCCAGAGCTACAGGAAAGCGCTTCCTCTGCCCCTGCCGGCGACCAAATCGACCTTAGGCAGACCGCTCAGATGGTTGATGAGTTCCTCGAGGCTGGCTTTAGCTATTTCGACACCGCTTACGGCTATCCCGGATCCGAGCTGGCCATTGCTAAGGCCCTGGTCGCGCGCTATCCACGCGAGGACTATCTGCTCGCGAGCAAGCTGCCGGCTTGGGCCGGGGCCAAGACCGCAGCCGAGGCCGAGGCCATGTTGACGACTTCCTTAGAGCGCACTGGTGCCGGTTATTTCGACTTCTATCTACTGCACAACCTGGGCCAGGGCCGTACCAAGGCCTTCGATGACTTCGGTATCTGGGACTTTGTCCAGGCCCAAAAACGGGCTGGCCTGATCCACCATGTGGGTTTTAGCATCCACGACGGCCCCGAGGCCCTCGAGGACCTGCTCAAAGCCCATCCCGAGATAGAATTCGTACAGCTGCAGATCAATTACGCGGACTGGGACAATCCCGCCCAAGAAGCCCGTCGCAAGTATGAGGTGGCCCGCCGCTACGGTAAGCCAGTGGTGGTGATGGAGCCGGTCAAGGGCGGCAACCTGGTCACCTTGCCCACCCATATCGCCGACCTTTTGCGCAAGGCTAATCCTGGGGCCTCCCTTGCTTCCTGGGCAGTGCGTTTCGCAGCCTCCCTCGAAGGCGTGGTCACGGTGCTCTCCGGCATGTCCGATCTCGACCAGCTGCGCGACAATATCTCCTATATGCGTGATTTCCGCCCGCTTAGCCAGGCTGAGCACAAGACCCTTGAAGCGGTAGTCGACGCCTTAAAGCAGCTGGACTTGGTCGATTGCACCAACTGTGGCTACTGCCTGGCTAGTTGTCAGCAAAACATCAACATCCCCGGTATCTTCGAAGTCCTTAACATGTACCTGCAGTTCGGCAACTTGGATTTCGCCAAGGGCCAATATGGCTGGAACACCAAGGTTCTCGGCAAGGCCGGTGCTGGCGCCTGCATCGCCTGCGCTAAGTGCGAGGCGGTCTGCACCCAGGCTTTGCCCATCATAGAGCGCCTGAAGCAGGCCCGTCAGCTTTTCGAGGACTGAGGCCTGCCCTTGTCCTGTCCGGTTGACTTGCTCCAGCTGCGACATGCTACAATATCTGGGTAACAATCGACACCTTGGACTTAGTCTGCATGCACCACTTGCTTGCTCACCCAGTCGAAGGCCAGTAGTGGGGTTAAGCGCCCCAAGGAAGGTGGAAGACCCATGGCTCTCACCAAGGAAGTGACCGCCCAGATCGTCGCCGAGTACGGCAAGGACGGCAAGGACTCGGGCTCGGCGGAGGTGCAAGTCGCCCTCTGGACCCAGCGCATCAAGGATTTGACCGAGCATCTCAAGGAGCATCCCAAGGACAACCACACCCGCCGTGGCTTGCTCATGATGATCGGTAAACGGCGCAAGATGCTGCGCTACATCATGAACCGCAATATCGAGGACTACCGTGCCTTGATCAAGAAGCTCGGCATCCGCGATACCTTACAGAGTATTAAATAGGTTCTAAAAATGAGCTATTCGGCACATTTCGCGTCCGCCTGTACTCGAGTACGCGAGTACACTCCGTGCGGACGGGCGCGCACTGCGCTCGAATATCTCATTTTAAACGTAGCGGGAAGATGCTCTCGACCCGCAAGATATTAGAGGAAGAAGTAGGAATGGCAAAGGTAACAGAAGAATTCGATTTATACGGCAAGCACTACGTGCTTGAGACCGGCCAGGTGGCCAAGCAGGCCACCGGCGCCTGTGTGGTCAAGCAGGGCGACACCGTGGTGCTGCTCACCGCAGTAGTAGGAGGGAAGCGTGACGACATCGACTTCTTCCCCCTGACCGTCGACGTGGTCGAGCGCATGTACGCGGTCGGGCGCATCCCCGGCGGCTACATCAAGCGTGAGACCCGGCCAAGCGACAAGGGCACGCTGATGGCCCGGGCGATCGACCGGCCGATCCGGCCGGGCTTTCCGGATGGTTTCCACAATGACGTCCAGATCGTCGCCACCATCATGAGTAACGACGCGGAGAACCCCCACGACGAGATCGGCATCATGGGCGCTTCGGCGGCGCTCCTGGTCGGCGGGGTGCCCTTTGACGGGCCGGCCGCCGGCGTCTGCATCGGGCGTGACCGCGAGACCAAAGAGTGGATCGTCAACCCCACTTACCAGGAAAAAGAAAACTCCGACCTGGAGCTCTCGGTGGCCGGCACCGCCGACTACATCTCTATGGTCGAGGCCGGTGGTGAGGAGATCTCCGAGGAGGACATGTTGGCCGCCTTGGAGTTCGCGCAGCAAGTGCTGGGCGAGTTCTGCGCCGCGCAGCAGCGCTTCCTGGACAAGGTCAACCCCACCCCGATGGAGTACACGCTGGACATCCCGGATCCGCAGATCGCCGAGCGGGTCAATGTCTACTTCGATGAGATGCAGGCCCGCCTGAAAGGCCCGGACAAACAGGCTCGCAAGGCTAACGCCGACGCCCTCAAGACGGAGATCACCGCTACCTTTAGCGACGAGGAGCAGGCCAAGTGGGGCAAGGCCATCGCCGCCGCCATCAAATCCTTGGAGAAGCACGCCATGCGCGACATGGTGATCGCTACCGGTGAGCGGGTTGACGGCCGCGTCTCCACCGAGATCCGCCCGATTACGACCGAGGTAGGCTGGCTTCCCCGGGCGCACGGCTCTGGCCTCTTCACCCGTGGCCAGACCCAGGTGCTCTCGGTCCTGACCCTGGGTATGCTAGCCGACCAGCAACGTCTCGACACCATCAATCCTGAGAAACACAAGCGCTATATGCACCAATACAGCTTCCCGCCTTATTGCACCGGTGAGACCGGCCGGATGGGCGCACCCAAGCGTCGCGAAATCGGACACGGCGCCCTGGCCGAGCGGGCGCTCGTGCCGGTGCTGCCGAGCGAGCAGGAGTTCCCCTACGCGATGCGGGTGGTGAGCGAGGTCTTGGAGTCCAACGGCTCCTCCTCGATGGCTTCGACCTGCGGCTCGACCCTGGCCTTGATGGACGGCGGCGTTCCGATCAAGCGCCCGGTGGCGGGCATCGCGATGGGGCTTATCAAAGAAGGCGACGATACCGTGATCCTTTCTGACATCCGTGGTATCGAGGACTTCCTCGGTGATATGGACTTCAAGGTCTGTGGTACCGAGCGGGGCATCACTGCGCTACAGATGGACAACAAGGCCAAGGGTCTCTCCACGGAGATCCTGGGCCGGGCACTCGCTCAAGCGCACGAGGGGCGCAAATTCATCATGGGTAAGATGATGGAGGCCCTGACCGCGCCGCGCGAGGGCATCTCGAGCTACGCGCCGCATGTCATCACTATCCAGATCCCCACCGAGAAGATCCGCGACGTAATCGGCTCCGGCGGCAAGGTGATCCGAGCACTCCAGGAAGAGACCGAGTCCAACATCGAGGTCGATGAGGACGGCACCGTCTACATCGCCTCGGTCGGCGAGGGCGGCGAGGAGGCCCGCCGTCGCATCGAGTTGATCGTCAAAGACCCCGAGGTGGGCGAGGAGTACACCGGCAAGGTGGTCGGCATCCAGTCTTTCGGCGCTTTCATCAACATCCTGCCCGGCAAGGACGGTATGCTGCATATCTCCAAGATGGCCCAAGGCCGCATCGGCAAAGTCGAAGACGTGCTTAACCTTGGCGACGAGGTGCGCGTGGTGATCGCCGACGTCGATCCCAAGAACGGTAAGGTCTCGCTTGACCGTTTGGACAAGCCGCCGGTACCGGAGGGCTGTGAGGCCCCGGCGCCGCGTCCGCGCCGTGACGGTGACCGCGACCATGACCGGCACGGCCACGGCGGCCGCCCCGGGGGTGACCATCGCACTCCGCGTCGGCATCACTAATCTGTAGCTTAGTCAGTACGCAGAACGGGGCAAGCCTTTGGCTTGCCCCGTTTTTTACTTTGTCCCCGGTGTTTGCTTCCTACAGCTCACGCCCTTTGTAAATGCGCAAAAGGCGGCTTGTCCAGATGGCTATGTAAATATAAAAAATCAAAAAAACAACGAGGATAGCTGCTATAAATAAGGTCACGAGGCCAAGCACCGATAGTATCCATGAGGAAACGAGCGTCATGGCAAGGAAGATGAGAATGAGGATGCCGCAGACCACGGCGCAGATGATGGCAATCACTCGCATAGCCGAAAACCAAGCGCAGGCGTTCTTGAACAGTTTGGGATTGCTTGCCGTGACACCCGCTACCTGAATGTAAGCTTTCTGGGCGCCACTGGCCTTGAGCGCAACAATCAGCATTAAGATGGGGATGATCAGGCCGGCGATCACTTCCAGGCCATCGAACCATACCGATGGCATGCCGAGAACCCGGGCATTAGGATTAAGAAAAGAACTTCCAAACTGGACGGCTTCTGCAGAGAAAAGGAAGATGAGGATGAGCGCACTAACCACGCCGATGACGAAAATGGTAATTCCCACACCGAAGAGCCCGCCAGCGCTCTTGCGGGCTTGTTCTTGTACCTGCGACGAAAGCGATTTGGCCGCGCCAAAGACCGGCGCGGCTATAGTGGTGAGGGGAAATTGAGGCTGGAAGCTAGGAGCTGTCTGTGGCGCAGGTCGCATAGCGGCGCTTTGCTGTGGTGCCGGGTAGGTTTGAGTGGGAATCTGGTTTTGGTTCACAGTTGCCGGAGCGGGCGCAGCTGGTGAGGCCAGCTGTTGTATCGACGTCCCGCAGAATTGACAGAATTTCGCATCATCTTGGACAGGTTTTCCGCATCGTGTGCAAAACATCTTACCTCGCTTTCATACGGAAAACACGCATGTCAAACCTTTGAGAGGCTCGGCATGCGTGTCATTTACACTCAGCCTATGTTAGCCTAAGCGACTATTTAATGTGCTTGGTTGCGCTCAAGCTGCGGCGACGACGCTCGCCGAGCAAGCTTGCGGCCACTAGTCCAGCGCCCAGAACTGCCACCATGCCAGCCAAAGCCAGAATCCAAGCGTCTTGGTCGCCGGTCTGAGGCACAGAACCCTTTGTTGACTTGCTGGTGTTTGAGCCGGAATCGGTGCTGGAGGCGCTAGCGCTGTTTCCTGTGGTCGATCCGCTCGCGCTGCCGCCGCCCGCGACCGTGCCACCGCCGCTGGGGGTAGTACCGCCGCTGCCGCTACCACCGCCGCTGGGGGTGCTACCGCCGCTACCGGCTTGGGTGGGGGTGCAGCTCACGCTGATGGTGTGGTCGGCCGAGACGTTGTTGAAGTAGTAGTAGAAATACTGGGTGGGGTAGGGGACGGTCATGACCTTACCGTCTACCGTCACCGTGTTGATCTGATAACCCTTGGTCGCGTCCATACTGAAGCACTGGGTCTCGCCAGCGTGTACGCGTACGGTGCCGGCGGGGTTGATCTGTCCGATGCCGTCGGCGTGGGCGGTAATGGTATAGACGGTCTCGTCGGCGAAAGCCGCCTTGTGCCTGCCCTGCAGTAGGCCAAAGCCAACGAAGCTGGCCATGCTCAGACTGAGTAGCGCCGCGCAAGCGACGCATGCCGCAGTTTTCTTGGGTGTCTTGATCTTCATCTTGGACTTCCCTCCATTTCTGAAATTATCCGTATTGTAACACTTAAAAAATTTTTAATGCTTTATGTTGTGAAATTCAGGATCGGTTAGCCAACTTAACTGACAGTTTCGCGTCTGAGTCGGGAATAAGCTTTGTAGCCTTGATTTAATCATCCTTAATGAGAAAATCTAATACGAGCAGACTTAAATAATTAACGGTTTAGTAACAAAGGTTATATTCTAAGCTCCGACTAGACTATGATAGTGATTGTCGATTGATAAACCCTACCTTCAAAGGAGGCACCCATGAATTTGAAACCACTCGGTGACCGCGTCATCGTCAGCCAAGACGACGCCGAGACTAAGACCGCGTCCGGCATCCTGCTGGCCGCCAACGCCCAGGAGAAGCCCCAGCGTGGCACCGTGCTCGCCGTTGGCGAGGGCAAGCTCGACCACGACGGCAAGCTGATCAAGCCCGGGGTCAAGGAGGGCGACCACGTCCTCTATAGCAAGTACGGCGGCACTGAGATCAAGAACGGCGAAGAGGAGTACGTGATTCTCAAGGCCGACGACATCTACGCCATTATTCTGTAATTATTTGGCACATTCGGGGCTCGCGCCAGCCCTCGATACCGACGAGGTAACTTCGGTCTGTCGCTCACCCCGACTGCACTCAAATACTTACAAAATAAGAACAGATAATAGAGTCAAGATTCAAACAGCAAATCATTTTAAGTTGTAAGAAAGAAGGTTCAAAAGTATGGCGAAGGCAATTAGTTATGATGAAAATGCCCGCGGCGGTCTGGCCAAGGGCGTCAACAAGATGGCCGACGCGGTCAAGGTGACGCTTGGGCCCAAGGGCCGCTACGTGGCGCTTGAGCGCAGCTTCGGCGCGCCGTTGATCACCAACGACGGCGTGACCGTGGCCAAGGAGATCGAGCTCGAGGACAAGATCGAGAACATGGGCGCCCAGCTGGTGCGCGAGTCCGCGGTCAAGACCAACGACGTGGCCGGCGACGGTACCACCACCGCGACCCTGCTGGTCCAGCAGATCGTCAACGAAGGCCTGCGCAACGTCACCGCCGGGGCCAACCCCCTGGCCATCCGCCGCGGTATCGACCAGGCGGTGTCCGCGATCGTGGACAAGATCAAGTCTGACGCGATCGAGGTCAAGGACCAGAAGCAGATCGCCAACGTCGGCACCATCTCGGCCGGCGACGAGGAGATCGGCGCCAAGATTGCCGAGGCGATGGAGAAGGTCGGCAAGGACGGCGTGATCACGGTCGAGGACGGGACTTCCTTTGGCATCGACATCGACACCGTCGAGGGGATGCAGTTCGACAAGGGCTACATCAGCCCCTACATGGCCACTGATATGCAGAAGATGGTCGCCGAGCTGAAGAACCCCTACGTCCTGATCACCGACCAGAAGATCTCCTCTATCCAGGACATCCTACCCATCCTCGAGACCATCCAGAAGACCGGGGCCGAGCTCTTGATCATCTGCGAGGACTTCGAGGGCGAGGCGCTCGCCACCGTACTCCTTAACCGCCTGCGCGGCACCCTCAAGGTCTGCGCGGTGAAGGCGCCGGGCTTCGGCGACCGGCGCAAGGCCATGCTCGAGGACATCGCTATCCTGACCGGCGGCACCGTCATCTCCAACGACATGGGCATGAAGCTCGACCAGGTCACCATCGACCTGCTGGGCCAGGCCAAGACCATCAAGGTGGACAAGGACAACACCACCATCGTGGACGGGGCTGGCGACAAGAAGGCGATCGAGACCCGGGTGGCCCAGATCCGCGCCGAGATCGACGTCACCGACAGCGACTTCGACAAGGAGAAGCTGCAGGAGCGCCTGGCCAAGCTGGCCGGCGGCGTGGCGGTGATCAAAGTGGGTGCGGCCACCGAGACCGAGCTGAAGGAGAAGAAGGCCCGTATCGAGGACGCCATGCAGGCGACCCGCGCGGCGGTCGAGGAAGGCATCGTGGCCGGCGGCGGAGTCGCCCTAGTCGACGCCCTGCCTGCCCTGGACAAGCTCAAGACCAAGGACGCTGATGAGCAGGTCGGTATCGACATCATCCGGCGCGCCCTCACGGCCCCGCTGGCGGTGATCGCCGACAACTCCGGCTTCGACGGCTCGGTGGTGGTCGACAAGGTCAAGGGCCTGAAGGACGGCGAGGGCTTGAACGCCGCCACCGGCGAGTACGGCGACCTGCTCAAGATGGGTGTGATCGACCCGGTCAAGGTGACTCGTACCGCCCTGCAGAACGCGGCCAGCGTCGCGGCTTTGATCCTCATGACCGAGGCCACCGTGAACGACATCCCGAAGAAGGGCAGCGACGCCGACGCCCTGAACGCCGCCATGGCCGGCGGTGCTGGCGGCGGCGCAGGCATGTACTAAAGATCCGGCATCTATTCGGCGGGACGCAAAGGGGGACAGGCTTGCCTGTCCCCCTTGTCGTTGCGCTTATCGGGGACACTTAAAATTGCCACCCCCCCGATAAAGGAGCGTTCCCAACTTTCTGTCCAGTGTTTTCCGCACCTTTTAGTTA
>JAISGO010000022.1 GCA_031263025.1 Coriobacteriales bacterium | reverse complement strand
CTGGGCAAGTTCCTCGACCCGCTCGCCGATAAGATCCTGGTCACTGCCGCCCTACTCGCCTTGATCGAGCTGGGCAGCCTGCCAGCCTGGGTGGCGTTGGTCATCATCGCCCGCGAGTTCCTGGTCTCTGGCCTGCGCATGGTGGCCTCGGCCGAGGGACAGGTGATTGCGGCAAGCCCACTCGGCAAAGTCAAGACCTGGACCCAAATCATCGCCGTGTTGCTCTTCATAATCAAGAGTGGCACCTGGGCCAAGACCCTGCCCTCCGAGATTTACCTTAGCCTCTACGTCGTCGCCTGGGCCATTATGTTGGTCGCTTTGGTGATGACCCTCTGGAGCATGATCGACTATTTCGTGAAAGCCCGCCGCCTACTTGGCTTCGCCCAAGACGAACAGGTCGAACAGAAGCTGACCGAACGCGTCATCACAGCTGCCCTTGCCACAGGCCAGACCATCGCCACCGCCGAATCCCTCACCGGCGGTCTGATCGGCGCCGCCTTGACCAGCGTGCCCGGCTCCTCAGCCGTCTACGTTGGCGGCGTCAACTCCTACACCGAGCAGGTCAAGATGGCCGAACTGGGAGTTAAGGCTGATACCTTGTCGCGCTATACGGTGGTCTCCGAGCCAGTCGCCCGTGAGATGGCGCAAGGCGCCCTAGATAAGTTTAAGACCGACCTGGCGGTCAGCGTGACCGGTGTGGCCGGACCCGGTGGTGGCAGCGAGGCCACCCCGGTAGGCACCGTCTGCCACGGGATCGCCTGGCGGGATGCCCGAGGCAAGGCCCAAGTCAAGACTTATACCAAACACTACCCGGGCGATCGTGCGAGCGTGCGCCGGCAGACGATGGAATACGCCCTGCAGCTTTTGCTTGAGCGACTGGATGCCTGAAACTTCTCCACATATTGCCGGTTTCGAGCTGATCCGCCCCCAGCGGCCGCTCCCCTACCTAGATTGTTTTACCACTCTGGCCAGCGCCGCCCAAGGACAGAGTACGCTCGAGGCCAGCTTCGGCGGCGGCGGCGGCAGTAGCCCGATCGCCCAAAGCAACCGCTCCAAGTTGGCAAAGGCCCTAGCTCCCACCCCTCTGACTTGGCTGGCTTTAGAACACGCTTGTCGGATCCGTGAGTTGCCCGCCGAATCCAGCCCAGCGCGGCCCTTGACCGGCGACGCGGTGATCCTTGGCAGGCGCGGCCAAGCGGCCGCCCTCACCACCGCCGATTGCCTGCCTATCGTCTTGGTGGACGCAGACCCCGAGCCTTGCGCCGCCCTCATCCACGCTGGCTGGCGGGGGCTAGCCGCCGGCATCATCGAAGCCGTGCTCAAACGCTTGACCATGCACTACCGTGTGAACCCAGTCACTTTGCAGGTTTGGATCGGTCCCTGTATCCATCAGAGCGATTATGAGATCGGAGCAGACGCCCATACGGAGCTCGGAGCGAGCCCCAGCGTGGCCCCTGGGCATTTTCAAAGTGAGCCTGAGCGACCAGGGCATTGGCTCGCCGACTTACCCGGCATCGCCCAGGCCAAGTTCTCAGCTTGGGGAATTGACGCGGCGCATGTACAAGTCTTCCCAGAATCGACCAAATCCTCCCCTGCCCTCTACTCTGTCCGACGCGACGGACAGGATACCGGGCGGATGGCCACCGTCATCGCTCTCAGGTGAAGTTTTGCCAGGGACACTCTATAGAGTGTCCCCGAATGTCAGCGCTTAATCCTCAGACTCCTCCAGCATCTTGCTGAAGTCAGCCATGGCCTGAGCGATGGGGAGTTGTTGGGGACAGACTTCCTCGCAGTTGTGGCAGGCGATGCAGGCACTAGGACGCTTGTCCTCGGGCAAAGCCGAGATCGCCATCGGCGCGATGAAACGGACACCGGTGGTAAAGCTCTGCTCGTTGTAGAGGGCGAGCAGGCGGGGGATGTCCAGGCCCTCTGAGCAATAGTCCACACAGTAGCGGCAGGCGGTGCAGTCGATCGTGGTCTTAGCCACCATGGTCTGGGCGATTTTTTGCAGGGTTGCGCGCTCCTCTGCCGTCACCGGAGCCTCACTGGCGAAAATACGCAGGTTGTCCTTGAGCTGTTCGAGATTAGACATGCCCGAGAGCACGGTGGTCACAGCTGGCAGTGACTGAGCGTAGCGGAATGCCCATTCCGCCGCGCTGACCCCAGGGCGCAGGGCCTCAAGCTCGGCCGCGTCTGCCGCCTCCAAGCTGGCCAACTGGCCGCCACGCAGGGGCTCCATCACCCAGAGCGGGATGTCATAGCGCTCAAACAGCCTGACCTTGTCTGCGCCCTTTTGGAAATCCCAATCCACGTAGTTAAGCTGGAGCTGACCGAACTCCATCTCGGGGCCGAAAGCCTCGAGGAAGCGCGCCAGGCCCTCAAGCCCGGCATGGGCGGAGAAACCAAGATGGCGGATACGCCCGGCCGCGAGCTGCTCCTTAAAGAAGGGCAAGACCCCGATCGCAGGGTCGAGGTAGAGGTCGATATTAGGCTCGCAGACATTGTGTAAAAGGTAGAAGTCGAAGTGGTCCACCCTACAACGTGTCAACTGCTCCTCGAAGAGCGGCTGCAACTTGTCTTTGCGGATATTGGCCGGGTTGTAACCGGGGAACTTGTCCGCCAGATAGAAGCTCTCGCGCGGATAGGCGGCAAGCGCCCGCCCGATCGCCGCCTCCGAGTTGCCGCCATGATAGCCATAGGCGGTGTCGAAATAGTTGACGCCTCCTTCAATCGCCACTGCTACCATCTCTTCCACCTGCGCCTGGTCGATCTTATTGTCATCGCCGCCGAGCACCGGCAGACGCATACAGCCCAGGGCCAGTTCTGACAGCTTGTCACCATGAAAATCCTTATAGATCACGCCGGACGTCCTCTCTTTTACTGCTTAGATTATAGCCGGGGCAAAAGCAGCGCGAGCCGGCCGCAGGTCACCATTGACTTGGCTCTCATTGCCGTAAGTCCAACTTTAAGCCACAATATGAGGATGGCCAAAAGTGCTCACCATATCGCCAAGACCAACGCGATGCGTTCGTTAGACCGCCTGGGTATCGCCTATGATGCCCATAGCTATGACACGAGCGATGGCGCTATCGACGGGCTCTCGGTAGCGCACAAGAGCAGGCGCGATCCCGGCCAAGTCTTCAAGACCTTGGTCTGCCGGGGCCTCCCCCATGGCGGCAGCCAAGCTGCGCTGTTGGTCTTCTGTATACCAGTCTCACAAAGCCTCGACCTCAAAGCCGCCGCTCACGCCGCTGGTGCGAAGAATGTCGCCATGCTGCCCCAGCGTGAGCTTTTGCCCAGAACCGGCTATCGCCACGGCGGCTGCAGCCCGCTCGGCATGAAGAAAAGTTTGCCCACCTGGATAGAGGAAAGTGCCCAGCTCTATGACACCATCTTGGTCAGTGGTGGACAAATCGGCTTACAGATCGAGCTGGCTCCGACTGATCTCTTGCGTGCTAGTAAAGCCCACTGGTTTTGCAATCCTCACAAAATCCCGGTATAGCGGTATGATTAGCCGCATCGCCATCGTGTTACTTGGTATAGGCGCTTTTCTTGGTTCCTGTCCAAGTTGAATAGTACTTTTTACCGCTGAGCGTCTTGTAGACACGTACTTTCACGTAATAGCGTTTATGGTTACCGACCTTAATCGTCTTGTGCGACGTGTCGCACCCACTTGCATACTTGTAAGAATAGTGGTTCGAACCAGCTTTCTTATAGGCGATCTCGTAGCCGCTGGTATTAGCGCTCGAAGTTTGACGATGCCAATAAGGGGTGATCTTGTTGTTGCCGACTTTGATCTTTGAAACGGAGGAAGGCTTTGACAAAGACAGTTTCTCTAGTTGAAATTGGAAGCTCCAACTAGTTGAGCTCCCTGCACAAATTGAAATATCAACCCAATAATAAGCGCTACGATCGACGTACAACTGGTCTGAATGATGGTTTGATACATCGATATCATTGACGTCCCAGCCGCTAAAATAGTCTGGATCACCTTGTTGATAAAGGTCCGCAATAAAATTATCGCCGGTTCCGTCATAATCATAGTTGCCGGAATAGTTTGAAATGACCCTGTAATAGCCTCGATAAAGATAAAACAACGTGCTGGAGTTCTGGTCATGCCCATTTACGGTTTCACTATAAGTACTTGCGTAAGCCGGCTTTTGTGACGTCAGAGTAAAAGATGAGAGACATAGAACACAAGCCAATGTGAGGGCAAGCAAAACCGAAATGGCAATGGTGACGATTTTGGACATGACATGTGAAAAACTGGCCACAGGAAAAGAAACTACAGAAGAGGTTCTTTTACTCTCTCTCTCTC
>JAISGO010000057.1 GCA_031263025.1 Coriobacteriales bacterium | reverse complement strand
GGTTCGGCATGGAGGCTTTCGAGGCTGTCGACGCAGTCAGCGGCCAGGCACATGGTCATGTAAAGAGGGAGATAATAGACCGGTTTGCCCGCCTGTTCACCGACTGAGAGGTTATGCTCAGACAAGACATAGGCGTAAGGAATATCAAAACCGGACGATCCCAGGAGGTTGTTCAACGCGACATGCAATTTGTAGTCCTTACCTGACTTCACCTCGAGCGGGATGACCGTACCAGCGCTAGTCTCAAAGAGGAAATCGACCTCGCCGCGGCGATTGTTATGGTAGTAATACAACCCCGCGCCCATCGCCGCCAACTCTTGTGCGACCGCGTTCTCGTAAGTCGCCCCAAAGTTCATGTCACATTCACCGGAAAGGATGCCCATCGCGACCGCAGCCGGGTTTTGCGCGAGCAGGAGGCCGCAGTCAGATGAGAACAATTTGAACTTCTGTGTGACCTTGGTGCGCAACAGCGGCGCCCGCGGCTCCTGAACCAGATAAGTCGGCAGGGCCACGCCCGCGTTGATCAACCAGACGAAATCGTCCTCGAGGCGTTCGTAGGTGGCGCCCTCGTGAATCGTCTTCATGATGAAGCGCTTGTTCTCCTTAGCCAGCTGCGCCGGGATGTTGTCGAAGATCGCCCGGATCTGGAGTTTGCGACGGGGCAGGTATTTGGCAATGTCGAAGCGATACTGTTCGATAATCTCGCGATCGACCGTCCGGGCGGCGCCGAAGTCGTAGCGGCGATCGATGAAACGTTGTACGGCCTCGGGCATGCCGCCCACTACAATGTACTGACGGTAGAGTTTAATGAAGCGTTCATGCAAGCTCTCTTCAAGCGGCGTCCGTGCCGCGTAATGGCCGCGGACCTGCTCGAGGATGTCAAACGGCACTTGCATCGCCCAGGCGAATTCCTCAAAATCGAGCGGATACATGCGCTCGATCTGCGCATAGCCAACGGGAAAGGAGGCCACCCCCTCTAAGACCGTTCCAAGGAGCGAACCTGAAAGTATCAGATCAAAACGCCCGTCATCGAGCAGGAACTTCGAGAGGGTGATAATCTGCTTAGCCACCTGAACCTCGTCGAGGAAAACAAGCGTACCCTGTTCGATCTCATGACCGACGACCAGGGAAAGTCGCGAGACGAGTTCGATCGCGCTCTCGGCGCCCGCAAGAAAAGCAGCGGCTTTCTTATCCTCGAGGAAATTGACCTCGATGAAAGAGGGATAATTCTGACGGGCGAACTCGCGTACGAGATAGGTTTTGCCGGTCTGACGCGCGCCAAGCAGGATCAGGGCCTTCGCTTCTGGCGCGTCTTTCCAGGCCAAAAGCCTTTTATAAATCTTTCGCTGTAGCAATGGTGTCCTTTTTCATTTTCGGGCGTTACTAACACAGAAACTTTTCTCCCTATTATGTTACTAACACAGAAAAATTTCAAACGAAAATGTTACTAACACAGAAAAAACCTTTTCCCTACAGTTTTTTTCAGGAACCTGCCTGGCCCCCACTGGGGGCTAGGCCACTTAGGATATCCCCCTTTTCTTTGCTGAAGACCCTCCCCTGATTTCAGTTAGAATACCTATATGGGGGTTTTCGAGTACATCTTACTTATGTTGGGGGCAGTCTTACTTTCCTGCCTGATCAACCAGCGCTTTCCCTCGATCTCCACTCCCCTGGTGCAAATCGCCTTAGGCGTCGGGATCGCCTTCTTGCCTTTCGTGCACATCGACACTTCACTCGACCCCGAGCTCTTCTTGGTGGTCTTCATCGCGCCTTTGCTCTTCGACGACGCCAAGAACACCGACAAAGCCACCCTCTGGCGCCTGCGCCGCCCCGTCCTCCTACTCGCAATCGGACTGGTAGTGGTGACCTGTCTGGTAGCCGGTGCCATCAGCTATCTCTATATCGCGACCGTGCCCCTAGCTGCCGCCCTGGCCTTGTCCGCTGCCCTGGCCCCGACTGACGCGGTCGCGGTGGGCTCGATCCAGGAGAACGCCACCATCTCCAGCGACCAAAAAGCCTTGCTCAAAGGCGAGTCCTTGTTCAACGATGCTTCATCGATCGTGGCCTTCCAGTTCGCCTTGGCCTGGATGGCGATCGGCCCCTATGCCTTCGCCGCCGGTTCGGGCCCGCTTAATTTCTCCCTCACCCTGGTCTGGACTTTTATTCTGATGTTCGCCGGCGGTGTAGCGGTCGGGGTCGGCTACATGCTGGTGCGCTATCTGCTGATCAATTTCTTGCGCAAGCGCGGCCTGGATAGCGTGGTCTTCTATGTCCTGCTCGAGATCCTGCACCCTTTCCTGGTCTATCTCCTAGCCGAGGTCCTGCACGTCTCTGGCATCATCGCAGTGGTGACGGCCGGCATCGTCTACTCGCTCACCCAGAACAACAAGTCCCCCGCCCAGGCCCGTCACAACATCGTCTCGACCAGCGCCTGGAGCTTGATATCCTATGTATTGAACGGCTTCGTCTTCCTCCTACTCGGCACTCAGCTACCAGGCATCATCAGCCGCGCGGCCGGGCTCCTGCCCGGCGACGGCTGGCTGGCTTGGCCGGGCATGCTCCTAGCGGTCGTAGTGGTGTTGGCGGCGGTCTGGCTTTGCCGTTTCGTCTGGATCTTAGTGATGCGCCGGGCTGCGGTCAAAGCTGAGCGGGACAAACAAGCCCAAAGCCAGTCTGACCAAGTTGACCATGCCAAAGCACGCAGCCTGGGCGCCCTGCGCCTCAAGGACGCCCTGATCTTGACCTTAACCGGGGTCAAGGGGACAATCACCTTATCACTGCTCTTCACCATCCCCTGGACCCTAACAGACGGCAGCCCCTTCCCCGACCGGGCGGTGATCTTGCTGATCGCCGCCGGGGTGATTATCTGCTCGCTTTTGATCGCCAATTTCGTCGTACCCCTGATCTCACCCCGGGCCCACGACCCTGAGCTGGACGTCGACGAGGTCGAGGCGATCGCCACCATCTACCACAAAGTAATCGAGCGGCTGAGCATCCCCAATGGCGATTTTGACCGCACTGCCGTCGCCGCCGTGATCAGCCAGTACAACCACCGCATCCGCACCCTGCACAAGGAGCACGGCATCGACAACAGCTCGGAACGGGAGATCCGCAAACTGGTGATCGGCTGGTCGACCCAGCACACCCAAAAGCTAGTCGCCCAGAACAAGGTCGGCCCGGTGGTGGGCGCAGTCTATATCAACCAACTCGGACGGATGCTCCAAGCCGTCGAACACCATGGCAACCTGCTCTGGCGCTGGCACAACATCTGGCGCCAACTGAGCCGGCGCCGTCGGATCAGCCGCAAGGTGCGCAAACGCACCGCCGCCGAGGCAGCCGCTGGCCAGATCGGTGAGCAGACCCAGCTCTTCCGCCAAGTCGAGCAAGACATGGACAAACAGGAGTTTGCCGCAAAACTACGCGAGCTGCAGCATGAGAACTTCCGTTATGCCTTGAGCAAGCTCGACACCTTGATGGACGAACGCCCCCAGGACATCCAAGCCATCAACCGCACCATGGCGGAGTTCCGCCGGCGCACCAAGCGCCTCTCCGGCGACGAGCGCGGCGCGGTCGGCGGCACCCTGCAGAGCGTGCGCGAGGTCGGCCACGCCGAGGCCAAGCGGCGCGTCGAGATGCGCGCCATGCGCTACGAACGCGAGGAGATCGAACAAGCCCTGATCCACGGCAAGATCAGCCGTGCGACCGCACGCAGCATGCGCGACAACCTGGCGATGATGGAACTGGACATCGAGAGCCAGCTCGACTGAGACGGGGCTTTCGGGAGCACTCAATACCCACCGGGGACGCCTAAAATAGCCTTAGGCCCCCAGAAGCGGGGATACATGAAAAAACGTTTATTTGAGTGCAGTTCGGTGTTTGCAGCACGCCGAAGTTACCTAGTCGGTATAGCGGCGCTACTGCAAACCCGAAATGTGCCCAATACTTAATTTTAGATTACAAAAATCAGATATTTGAGTGCAGTTGGATCCCGTTTGGAAGCGCAGTTACCTTATGGTAATAAGCGAGCAAACGGGACCCAAATGTGCCAAATAGCTGGTTCTTGTTTTCAGTCGGTGATGACGGCGATAAACTCAGCAGCCTCATCCCCAAGGCAGCGCTCGGCGTGGAGCAGGTTGCCGTCGAAATAAGCACTGTCGCCGGCCCTCAGCTCGATCTGGCGATGCTCGAAGACCAAGTTCACGACGCCCTTGGTGACATAGTCGAACTCCTGGCCGGGATGCGAAGCCAACTCGGCCGGTTCCTCCCCCGGTAGCAGAGTGACGTAGAGGGGCTGCATCTCCTTGTCAGAATATTTGAAGGCAAGGTCTTGGTAGTGGTAACCGGGCAGGCGGCCGACACTTTTACCCTCACCGCCGCGCACGATCTGGACATGGGTGATATGCGGCTCCTCGCCAGTGATCAACTCGGCCATGTCTATCTTGCAGATGCGCGCGATCTGCATAAGCAGCGAGGCTGGCACGTCATAACCGGTCTCCTCATACTGCTTGTAAGCTTCGCGCGAGACCCCGAGCATGTCCGCGAAAGTCTCCTGGGAATAGCCCGAGGCGTCACGGATACCGGCGATGCGCTCTGCCAGATCGGCGAAACGATCATCGCTGACGTCGGCTACCGCCAAAGGATGTTTGCTTTTTTCAGGCATGGGGACTCCTTCTTGACGAAATAAGGGGGCAGGCTCGCGCCTGTTCCCTTATTCTACCGAATACAAACAAGGGGGACATCTTATAAGGTGTCCCCCGATGATCTCCCCCTACCGGGTTAATGTACCGAATAGCTAAAAATCAGTAAAAGCAGATATTCGAGTGCAGTTCGACGTTTGCAGCACGCCGAGGATACCTAGTTGGTACCGAGGGGTGCTGCAAACTCGAAATGTACCGAATAGCTGCTTTTACTTGCAGTCAGCCTGGTTAACGGCGTTATACCCGATCTTCAAGGCCATCTTGTTGGGGGCGATCAGGTCGGTGTGTTTGGCCGAGACCGAGTGCTCGATGGCCTGCTCGAGCACCTCGACGGTGCTGAAACCGGTCAGCTTGAGCAGTTGTCCGACTAAGATAACGTTGGCCAAGGTCTGGAGGTCGTTGTCCTCGGAGATCTTGGTGGCGGGGATCGCGACAAACTGTATGTCGCTACGCTCTGGGCAGACGTCGATCAGGCTTTGGTCGATCAGGCAGATGCCGCCGGGCTTGATCGCGTCGACGAACTTGAGATAGGAGGGCTTATTGAGAGCCACCAGCACGTCCGGCTCGGTCACCAGGGGCGAGCCGATCGGCTTCTCGGAAAGGCAGACCGAACAGTTGCAGGTGCCGCCACGCATCTCCGGGCCATAGGATGGCATCCAGGTGACCTCGAGGCCATCAATCAAAGCCGAACTGGCGATCAGCTTGCCCGCGAAAAGCACGCCTTGGCCGCCGAAACCGGCCAAGAGGATATTCATGTTGTGCGCGTCCATTTACTTCGCCTCCTCGGTAGCCTCGGCCTTCACGTCCACGAAGTTGCCCAAGGGGTAGTAAGGGATCATGTTCTCTTCCATCCACTTGAAGGCAGCCTGGGGGGTCATGCCCCAGTTGGTCGGACAGGTCGCGACCACTTCGATCAGGGAGAAGCCCAAGCCCTCGAGCTGATACTGGAAAGCCTTCTTGATCGCCTTCTTGGCCTTGCGGATGTGCGAGGGGGTATCGACCGTGACCCGCTCCATGAAAGCAACGCCGTCGAGCGACTGCATCATCTCGCAGACCCGGATGGGATAGCCCGAGTAGGCGACGTCGCGGCCATAGGGCGAGGTCTGGGTGACTTGGCCGGGTAGCGAGGTCGGGGCCATCTGGCCGCCGGTCATGCCGTAGATCGCGTTGTTGATGAAGATGGTGGTGACTTTCTCGCCACGGGCCGCGATGTGGATGCTCTCGGCAGTACCGATCGAGGCGAAGTCACCGTCGCCTTGATAGGTGAAGACCACCTTGTCGGGCAGGGCGCGTTTGATCCCGGTCGCGACCGCCGGCGCCCGGCCATGGGCGGCCTGGGCCATGTCGCAGTTGTAGAAATCATAGGCCGTCACCGAACAGCCCACCGGGCAGACCCCGATGGTGTCGCCCTCGATGTCAAGCTCGTCCAAGACCTCACAGACCAAGCGCTGGACGATGCCGTGGGTGCAGCCCGGACAGTAGTTGGTGACCACGTCGGCCAGGGCGTGGGGGCGTTTGTAGAGGTATTTCTGCTTATCGAATGTCGCCATGACTAGGCCGTCCTTTCCGCATAGGCCTGGGGCTTACCAAAAGAGCCGTCGAGGCCGAGCTTGGACTCAAAGGGCAGGATCTCGAAGTCCTCGCCGCTGTCAGCGCGCTCCAAGGAGAGCTTAATCGCCTCCAGGGCCTCGCTCGGATCCGGGACGATGCCGCCGGTATGGCCGAAGAAGTTGACCGGGCACTTGCCGTTCACCGCCAGGCGCACGTCCTCGACCATCTGGCCAGTGGAGAATTCCACCGAGAGGAAAGCTTTGGCGTGCTGGGCAGCCGCTTTGACCGCGTCCACCGGATAGGGCCAGAGAGTGATCGGACGGATCAAACCAGCCTTGATGCCCTGTTCGCGGGCGGCGTTGACCGCCGAGAGGGCAATCCGGGAGGCCGCGCCAAAGGCCACCACCACGACCTCGGCGTCATCGACCATGATCTGCTCGCATTTTTGCTCGGTCGCCTTGATCAGGCGATAGCGCTCGCGGCGGCTCAAGACCATGTCCTCGAGGTCCTGTGGCTCCATCGCCAGGGAGTTGGCGATATGGTGCTCGCGCTCGAGTTTGGTACCAGTGAGGGCCCAGGGTTTTTCCGGCAAGTCAGCCAAGTCCAGCTCCTCCGGCAGCTCCACCGGCTCCATCATCTGGCCGAGCAGGCCATCGGCCAAGATCATCGCCGGCATCCGGAAACGATCGCCTAGTTCAAAGGCCTTGGCCGCGAAATCAGCCATCTCCTGGACGCTATTGGGGGCGAGCACGAGGACATGCCCGTCACCGTGGCCGGTCGCCCGAGTGGACATCCAATAGTCGCCCTGGGAGGGCTGGATGCCGCCGAGGCCGGGGCCCGAGCGCTCGACGTTGACGATTAGGCAGGGCAGGTCGGCGCCGATCAAGTAGGAGATACCCTCGCCCTTAAGCGAGACACCGGGCGAGGAGGATGAGGTCATCACCCGTACGCCGGCGGCCGAGGCACCATAGACCATGTTGATGGCCGAGACTTCGCTCTCGGCTTGCAGGTAAGTGCCGCCGATCTTGGGCATGCGCTTGGCCATGTAGGCAGCGAGCTCGCTCTGAGGGGTGATCGGGTAGCCGAAGAAATGGCGGCAACCTGCCCGGATCGCGCCTTCGGCCAGGGCTTCGTTACCTTTCATCAAGACTTTTGCCATAGTGAATCCTTATCTCTCTATCGTGATCGCCACATCGGGACAAATCGTGGCGCAGCTGATGCAGCCGGTGCATTTGTCGTTATCGATGCAAACCGCCGGGTGGTACCCGTGATCGGTGATCGTCTCCATATCCAAGGCCATGATGGTCTCGGGGCAGGCGTCCACGCAGAGGCCGCAGCCCTTACAGAACACCGAGCTGACGCTGACTTTCGCCATCTAGGTTCCTTTCCTTAGCTTTTACTGTAGTGATACCTTTTAAATATAATGTATTTTCGCACTGAGCAGTGCCGGGCTGAGTAGCGGTGGGATTTGATATGTTATACTGGTAGCTCGTAGACACGGTGGGAGTAGCTCAGTTGGTTAGAGCGCTGGTCTGTGGAACCAGAGGTCGAGGGTTCGAGTCCCTTGTCCCACCCCAATTTCTTTTCTATTTGCCGCAGAAGACGAACTCTCTAAGTCCAAGGCCGTTGCGACGGACTCGAACCCTGAGAGGGCGAGGGCCGTGAAGAAAACATGCCTGTGGCATGTTTTTAGGCCCGAGGTGCGCAGCAGCTTCGCTGCGGAGCACGTAGAGCGCGAGCTTGCGAGCGATTGACGAGTCCCTTGTCCCACCCCAATTTTTCCGCTATTTTACCCATCTTTGCGTTTGTCCAGTCGCTTATTACCGTTAAGGTAACTGCGCGCCTAGTCAAACGCAAATCTGGGCAAAATATCGAAAAAATCCCTGTTTACACGTACTGCGAACGCCGAACTGCGCTCAAATATAAAAGGAATGAGACTCATTCTCTATTTGCCGCAGAAGACGAACTCTCTAAGTCCAAGGCCGTTGCGACGGACTCGAACCCTGAGAGGGCGAGGGCCGTGAAGAAAACATGCCTGTGGCATGTTTTTAGGCTAGGCCCTCTGAAACACGTCAAACTCGAAAGCCCCCCGTTTGCGCTCAAAGCGCCCCGGCAGGATCAGATAGGGCGCACGCTGCCCGGGTAGGTCCAAACCTGCAGGCACATTGATGTGGTAACGTCCGCGGCGACCATAGATGAGACGGCGACAAAGCACTTGGCGGCGCCCTTGGTCATCATCAAAGCAAAGCCGGGCACGTCGGCTATAGCTCCAAAGCATGAGTAAGAACAGGGCGATCAATGCGAGCAGCAAGGGCATGAGCCAGGCCGGAAAAGCCGCTGGGGCAGGGGCTGCGTCCACTGCCGGCAGCTCTGGGCTAGCTGCGCTAGGCCCAGGCGAAAACCGAACAGGCTGGCTGGGCTCAGGGCCGCTTATCCCTTGCTCGGGCCCGGGAATGAAAGCCCCCATGCCATCTTCGGGCTCATCATCAACAGCCGCAGCCAAGCGCCCGTTGTAGAGCAGCAGGCGCTGCTCCTCGGCGACTGGGCGCACCTTGAGCTTGCGTGGCCCGCTCAAACCGGCATGGCCGGCCGGCACAGCGGTCTGGTGGATCTGATAGTCCCCCGGGCTGAGCGCGATCAAGCTCTGGAAGGGTTTGGCGGTTTGGGTCGTCCAGCTGGCGAGGCTATGGCCTTCCCGGTCGCGCAGTTCAAAACTGGCGCCGGGCAAATGGCGTTCGGTCGGCCTCCCTTCAAGGTCGCTTTCGCGCAGGCCGATGCTGACCTTGGTGGGATGGTCGTAAAGGGCCAGCTCGCGTTGGGACAAGGCCACCTCCTGGCCGGCATAGACCAACTTGCAGTGATAATCCTTGGTACTCAGGAGGTAGCCCGCTGGGGCGCTCAGCTCACGTAGCCTGTAAGCACCGAGGTAGAGGAGCGCGCTTTGGGCCCTGCCCTGCCCATCGGTGGTAAGCGTCCCAACCACCTCGTCGGCCGCGAAACGGGGAGTGCCGTCCAAGGTAGAGACCGCCGCCGCCGCGCAGAGCTCATAGACTGCCCCTGCCACCGGCTGGCGCGAGGCACTATCGAGTTTGCGCAGGTTAATCTGTCCCATGGCCGGCGCGTCCGCGATGACCACACAGATCGGGTCATCCACCGGCGCGGCCCGGTCGACCACGAAGGGGACGTCTTCGATCTGGCGCAGATAGCCTTGGTAGCCGTTGCTGGGTGCTTCCAACTCGCGCAGGAGATAAGAGCCGAAGGGCAGGTTGACCGGCAAGAGCAAATCGCCCTGCGTGTCCGAGCAGAACCTGTCCAGGCTGCGCCCGCCAAGCTCAGCCCTGAAGACCTGCCCGTCTGCGGCGCCGATGACCTGGAAGACGGCCGGATAAGGGATCTTACGCCCGCTCTCCTGGTCGACCTTGAGGACGCGCACTGCAGCCGCCGGCTCGTCCACTACCACCTGGTGGTAGGCGATGCGCTCATCCGGGCTGGACCCCGCTACCTGCATGTAGAAATCACCCACTTGCCGCCCAGCGGGCAAAGTCTGGGGGCGAGCCCTGACCAGATAGCGGTCAAAGGGGATCCCACGTAGCCCGGCGGCCCGCTCAGATGCGCTCAAAGCACGCTGACTATAGCTGCCGGCCACCTCCTGGACGAGATATAGCCCCTCGCGCTCACTTGAAGCCAGGCCCTTGGCATCACTGGTCAGGCTAAAAGCCGGCCCCCTGCCAGCCCGAGGCCTGTCCTCTTCGCAATCGCGGCTGGCGAAGAAATCGAAAGTCACCCCGGCCAGCGGCTTCAGTTCAGGCGAGGGTTGGTTGGTCCCCGGCAAGATGGGTTGCTCGCTGGCCTGCACCACCATATCGCCGCGCTGGATGGGTTCTGCTGAGTCAACCTGCAAAGGCCGGGCAAGCGCCGGGACGTTCAAGGAGAGCCGATGCAGGGTTTGATCGAGATCGTAACCTGGCGAAGGCAATTCTTCGCGTAAGGTGAGCGAACCCAAGGGCAGGCAGGCAGTTCCGCTTGCGTCGCGGTAGAGCCGGGCCGAGCCCTCGATCAAATGGGAGGTATCAAGCTGCGCTTGGCCTTGGGCATCACAACGAAGATACCAGGTGCGCAAGGGGTTGGCCTGTCCCTGCTCCAGCTCTGGGCCGGTGGGTGGCTCATATTGGTCGAAATAATCCACCCGGTACTCGGCCCCGACCAAGCGGGCGCCAGCCTGGGCCTTGCCCTTCTGCGCCTGCGACAGCAGGTCTTGGTCGGATTTATGCAGCTGCAGGGGCCCGCGGCCAAGCACGGGCTGGTCGTCGAGCTGCACCACTACAGCGAAATGGGGCGCACTCCAGGCCACCGGCCAGACCACGTCGCTGGCAAGAAAGCCCGGCCCGGCACTGCTTTGGCGCAGCCACCAGCCATCGCTTTGGCCGTCACTATCCAGGGGGATGCCGCCCAAGCTGGCCCGGGCCACTCCGTCGGATTGTTGGGTACCACAGACGAGCTCGGCGGAGCGGCCCAGCGCCGCCCCAACCTGGGCATGGGCTTTGCTGTCATAGAGGGCAAAACGGCTGCCGGACAGGTCATAGAGGGCGTGTCCGTCGCTCAAATCGGGCAAGGCCGAGCCCAGCTCCACCTCCAGGCGTCCGACCCTAGGCTGCAGCTTGGGCTTGACGATATAATCTGCGTCGTTATCAGCGCCGCTACCAGGCAGCTTGGTCTCGATGCGAAAGACCTGCGGGCTGCGCTCATAACCGTCCCCTGCCCAGAGCGAGGTCAGATAGTAACTCCCACTGTTGGGCAGGGCGCAGCTGGCTTGGCCCTGGTCGTCGCAGAGCAGCACCTGCAGACGCCCTTTGACCGCATTGGCCTTGGCCTCCTCAAGCCCGCGATAGAGCGCGAAACGGCTGCCCGCCAGGCGGTAGTTGTCGTTATGGTCACTCACTGTGGCGTCGGCAGAAGCAGCCTCGAGTTTGACCGTCGCGATCGCCGGATCGTAGCCGACCGAAGCATCGCCGCCGAAGGCGAAAAGCGGCCCCTTGCCGTTGGTGTCTGTGTCTCCGGGCTTGTGCTTGAAAAGAGCGCTGAAGCGGTTGACCCCAGTCAGCTCCAAGCGTAGGGCGCCGCGCTTGTCCGAGGGCTCAAGGGCGGTCTTGTCCTTGCCGGTCGCCGTGGCCGACTCCCCGACCTTGAGATCACCTTGCTTGGAGAGGCTGACGATGCTGCTGCCATAGGTAGAGACTTTAATGCGCCCTTGGCCGAGGGTAGTGGCGTTGGCCACTTCCACTCCCTGGCCGTCATCCAAGTCGAGGATATTGAAGACGAAAGAATAATTAGCTGAGCCATCGACCAGCTTGTTGGTCGAGCCTTTCTGATAGGCAGTACTGCCCTTGGCCACCTTGGCACTGTTCTGGTAAAAACCGAACTCCACCTTGACTTTGTCATAGCCCACTGGCAGGATACTGAACTGCCCTGCGGCATTAAGGGCCGGCCGGATATAGTGCTCCTTGGCCTTGTCGAGCTTCTTCCAACCTTTGATGATAAGTAGCAGATCGAGGTAATGATGTTGGCCGTTCTGGCTATAGGCCTCGGCACCGCGCAAGCGCAGGGCCAGCTTGCCTTTGTTGGCATCTTTGAGCAAAGCATTATCCAATTTGAAGAACTTGCCACCGCTATCCTTAACTCGGCTGAGGTCGACCATGGCGGAGTTGAGGCTATACTCGTCGATGATCTCCCTGAAAACCGGGGTGAAAGGCACCTTGGTGTCGCTGGCAGCGACCCCTGCCAGGTCGATCTGGTCGACCCGCTCGGCCTGGGCCGACTGCGCTCCGCTGACCAAGCTAACCTGGCCCGCCGCAGCCTCGGCACTGGGTAAGGCCACCCCGCCCCGGCGCAGCCAACCAACCATCTGTAGGGCAGAGCATAACAGGGCCAAGATGATCAAACTTGCCACCACGCGATACAGAACTCGGGACATCTCTCATCCTTTCACAGACCAAGGAGAGCTTAGCCGAGCTTTCTGTCGGATTACTTAATTTTGCCTTAATTTTTCCTTATCTTTTCCTTAAGAAAAGCTAAAGGCAGGGTCAGCGGCCCCTTAGGCAGCCTGGTCGAGCTTGAAGAAATTATCCTTGGCCACCGCGATCATCAGTTTGATGCGGTTGAGCTGGTTGACCTCAGAGGCGCCGGGGTCGTAATCGACGGCGACGATGTTGCTCTCCGGATAGCGGCGGCGCAGCTCCTTGATCACGCCCTTGCCAGTGACATGGTTGGGCAGGCAGGCGAAAGGCTGGGTGCAGACGATGTTGGGGCAGCCGGACTTGATCAACTCGACCATCTCGCCGGTGAGCAGCCAGCCCTCCCCCATCGCGTTGCAGAGCGAGAGAATCTGCTCGGCGTAGTCAGCTAGCTCGTAGATCTTGGTCGGCGGGGTGAAGCGCTTGGACCTCTCCAGGGCTTGGCGTACTGGCTTGCGCACGTGGTCAAGCGCCCAGATGCCGAGCTTACCGCCGAAAGCCGACATCAGCGGCTTAGACAGGAAACGATGCTGCCAGATACCACCAGAGATGGCAAATGTGAAAAACTCAGTCAGGCCCGGCACCACGCACTCGCAGCCCTCTGACTCGATCAGGTCGACGATCTGGTTGTTGGCGGTGGGGTGGAACTTGACCAGGATCTCACCGACTACCCCGACTCGGGGCTTCTGACGGTCACCAGTCAGCGGCAGCTGGTCGAATTCTGCGACAATCTGTCTGACCGTGCGCTTGAAGATATGGCGGTCGACCTTAGCCTGCATCTGCTCCTTACAAATATCCATCCATTTGCGGAAGAGCAGATTGGCGCTGCCCGGCTCGCTCTCATAGGGGCGGCAGCGGTAGGTCACCTCCATCAAGAGATCGCCGTAATAGATCGCGTAGATGGCCCGGCGCAGCATGTCGAAAGTGATCTTGAAGCCGGGATTTTCCTCTTCGAGCTTGGGGCCGGTGGGGCGGTTGAAGCTAAGCGAGATGACCGGGATCTGGGGCTGGCCGGCGGCCTTTAGGGCCTTGCGGATCAAAGCGATGTAGTTGGTGGCGCGGCAGCCGCCACCGGTCTGGGTGATCAGCACCGCCAGATGGTCGAGGTCATAGCGGCCAGACAGCACTGCCTCCATGATCTGGCCGGTGACCAGGATCGAGGGATAGCAGACGTCATTATTGGCATATTTGAGGCCGGCGTCGACCGCACCGGCGTCGACCGAGGGCAGGACTTGGAGGTTGTAGCCGGCCCCCTGGAAGATCGGTTGCAGGAGCTCGAAGTGGATGGGCGCCATCTGGGGCGCGATGATGGTGTAGCCGGCCTCCTTCATCGCCTCGCTGTATTGGGTCTTGGGAAAGGCGGTGCTCTGTGGGTCGGGTTTGATGCCGGCCTGGTGCTGCTCGCGCAGGGCGGCCAGAAGCGAGCGGATACGGATCCGGGCCGCTCCCAGATTGGAGACCTCGTCGATCTTTAGCACCGTGTAGATCTTACCGGCCGCCTCTAAGATCTCCTGCACTTGGTCGGTGGTGATGGCGTCAAGGCCGCAGCCGAAACTGTTCAGCTGGATCAGGTCGAGGTCGGCCCGGGTGGTGACGAACTTGGCCGCCGCGTAGAGCCGGGAATGGAACATCCACTGATCGACCACGCGCAGCGAACGCTCCGGCTTCTGCAGATGGGAGACCGAGTCCTCGGTCAAGACAGCCAGGCCGAAAGAGCAGAGCAGCTCAGGGATGGCGTGGTTGATCTCGGGGTCGAGATGATAGGGTCGCCCGGCCAGTACGATGCCATGGCGCTCTTGCCCAGCCGCCGGCCCCTCTTCCAGCCAACGCAGCACCCGGGCCCCGGCCTCATGCACGTCGTCTTTGAAAGCGAGGTCCTCGGCCCAGGCCGCCTCGACCGCCCTTTGCCACTCCTTGGCCGTAGGGGCCTTACCCTTGGCCTCGGGATGTGTGGTCCAATACTGGTCGAATTCTTCTTTGAGTCGCTCGACCAGGCGTTTCTTATCGTCATAAGGCAGAAAAGGATGGAGGAAGGCAACCGGGCTCTCAGCCAAGGCCTCGACGTTGAGGTTGATCACCTCGGGATAGGAGACCACCACTGGGCAGTTGTAGTGGTTCTGGGCGCCGGGATCCTCCTGGCGCTCGAGCCGGATGCTGGGCATGAAGATGAAGTCCAGGCCCCGACGCGACTCCGGGTCAGCGCTAGCCTCTGCCCGCATCCGCTCGTCTGTGGCCAACAGGTCCATGATGTGGCCATGGCAGAGCTTGCCCGGGTAGCAGACACTCTCCGAGGGCATCGACTCGATACCGGCCTCGTAGGTGGCTTTGGTGGTCTTGTCCGAGAGGATAGTGGCAAAACCAAGTGCCTTGAACAAGGTAAACCAGAAAGGGTAGTTCTCATAGGTGTTGAGCACACGCACCAACCCGATGGTGGGGCGGGTGGCCTGGGCAGGCTCCAGGGGGATATAGGGGTTGTCCCTGGTGCCGTCGAAGAGGCGGGTGTACTTCCAGGCGAAGAGGTTGGGTACGGCATTCGCCCTACCCTGATGGCCGGCGCCCTTCTCGCAGCGGTTGCCGGTGATGAAGCGCCGGGTCTTGCCGTCTGGGCCCTTGCCGAAATCGTTGATGGTGAGCAGGCAGTGGTTATCGCAGAGGGCACAACGGGTGGTGCGCTGTTTGGGCTGGAGTCCCTCCAGGGCCTCCGCACCAAGTAAAGTCGAAGATTGCATACGCGCATTCTAACATGAGGCTCTAGATCTTACCTTTCGGGGCGGTTACGCCAGGGAAAGGGGAAGCTGACAGCTTGTCAACTACATAGCTGGCGAGACAGGTGCTGCGCACGCGCTCAAGGGCGCCCCCGCAGCCTAGACCGCATGCATGAAGTTAAAGACGTCCTCGCGCTGCAGCTGCACTTGCATACCGAGCTTTTCGCTGTCGGCCGCAAGCGCTTCCTGCACCTCCTCGAAAGGGTGTGTGGCTTCGTTGAGGCTGACCATCATGGTCATCGCGAACATGCCGGAGAGGATGGTCTGGGAGATGTCGTCGATATTGGCGTCCATCGCGAACAGGGTGCCGGAGATGGTGGCCACCACCCCGCTGCGATCCTTACCCAGGACAGTTAAGACGGCCTTAGTCTGCATGGTGGCCAGCGTTGGTGAAAGTTATTAGGTCTGAGCTCGGCGCCTCGGTGGGGTCAGCAGTGGGACTAGCGGTGGGCGGCATTTGTCCCCCATGCGCTTCATCCTCCAGCTCATGCTTGCGATAATGGCGCCAGAACTGCAGGGTGATCTGGATGTTGGCAAGCGAAAGCAGGAGTACCGCCGCGATCAACATGCCGCAGGCGGAGCCCAAATCGGTAATACCGATCACCATGCCGATAGCCACGAGCCCAGCCAAGACTAGGCCGACGATCTGGAAACCCATGATCAGGACGAAGTTGAGACGACGCTCGGTTTTGCTTTCCGGTTTTTTAGCCATGCGCATATAATAGCAGATGGCGGCACAAGGGGGCTTAAAAAAGTACCCTATTTGTGCTGACAGTTGTGTAGGAAACAAGAGGAAGCGAGCACGCACCTATGAAAACGAAAGTCAAGATTGAAGGCATGAGCTGTGACAGCTGTGTACTGGCCGCGACCCAAGCCCTGGAGGGCGTAGCAGGCGTAGACGAAGTCAAGGTCGACCTGGCCAGCGGCACCGGCACGGTCAAGGCCGCCGACGAGGTCAAACCAGAGCAGCTCCAGGCAGCCTTGGAAGAGATCGGCTTTGGCTACGGCGGCCTCGCCTAAATAACTGCCTCCCTAAACGGGAACACCTTACAAGGTGTTCCCGTCAAACGTCAAACACTAAAAGTTAGACGTGTCTAACTTTTTTTGGGATTCATGCTATACTGCTGCTACTGTCAAAGGAAAGCAGCACATGCAGACAACGACCATCGCCATCGGCGGGATGCATTGCGCCGCCTGCACCATGCGGGTGGAGAAGGCCTTGCAGCGCCTGGACGGAGTGGCCAACGCCAACGCCAACCTGGCCTTAGAGAACGCCACCGTCGAATTCGACCCCGCCAAGCTCAAGCTCGCCGACCTCAAGCTCGCCATCACCAAAGCCGGCTACACGATTTACGACGCGGCAGCGAGCTTCAGGGAAAAGCAGCGCGCCAAAGCCCGCGAGATCCACGGACAATGGCGGGACTTCGCGGTAGCGGCGGTCTTCGCGCTGCTACTGATGTATATCGCGATGGGGCACATGCTCGCCCTGCCCCACCCCTGGTTCCTCGACCCGGTGGCGTCGCCTTTGAGCTACACCATTATCCAACTCATCCTCACCGTCCCCTGCCTGGTCGCCGGGCGTGGGTTCTATACCAGCGGATATCCAGCGATCTTCCAGCTCAGCCCCAATATGGACTCGCTGATCGCGCTCTCTACCACGGCCTCTTTCCTCTATAGCCTGTGGGGCACCATTTGGGTCGCCTTGGGTCACCCCGAGGCGGCGGCCAACCTCTATTTCGACAGCACCGCCACCATCATCGCCTTAATCAGCCTCGGCGAGACCCTGGAGGCGATCTCGCGCGGACATACCTCAGACGCCATCTCCGAGTTGGTCAACCTGGCCCCCGAGACGGCACTGCTGCGCGAGGCGGACGGCGAGAGGCCTTGTCCGGTAGCCGACCTCCAACTGGGCGACCTGGTCGTGGTCAAACCCGGTGGCAAGATCGCGGTCGACGGCAGGGTCTGCGAGGGCACCAGTCAAGTCGACGAGAGCATGCTGACTGGGGAGAGCGCGCCGGTGGCCAAGACGGCTGGCGATGAGGTCTTCGCCGGCACCATCAACGGCACCGGACGCCTCGTCTATGAAGCCGACAAAATAGGCCAAGACACTGCACTCGCCCACATCATCAGCCTGGTCGAACAGGCCCAGGTCCGCAAGGCACCAGTGCAGCGGCTAGCCGACCGGGTGGTGGGGGTATTCGTGCCGATCGTCACCACGGTCGCCCTCTTGGCGGGACTGACCTGGCTTCTGACCGGGCATGGCTGGGCCTTCGCGATCACTGTGTTGGTCAGTGTTCTGGTCATCTCCTGCCCCTGCCCCTTGGGCATCGCCACCCCGGCCGCCGTCATGATCGGCACCGGACGCGGCGCCAAGCGGGGGATCTTGATCAAAGGTGGCGAGGTCTTGCAGGCCTTGGCCAAAATCGACACCATCGTCTTGGACAAGACCGGCACTATCACCGAGGGCAAACCGAGCTTGGTGGACTTTGAAGCGGTGGAGCAGGCAGGGCAGAAAAGCCCGGGTACCCTTAGCCGCGAGCAGCTGCTCATCTACGCCGCCGCCGTCGAGCGCAGCTCAGAGCATCCCGTGGCCCTGGCCTTCACCGCTTATGCCGCACAGCACGGGCTTGTCCTGCCCGAGACCAAGGATTTCCAAGCGCTCCCCGGCCGAGGGGCAAAGGCCCAAGTCGCAGGACACGCAGTACGCCTTGAGGGCGGACAAGTCTTCGTCGACGAGCAGCTGGCAGCGCGCTTCAAGGTCGCCGACGCCCTCAAAGCGGACAGCGCAGCCGCGATCGCCAGGCTGGGGCAAGACGGCCGCCAGGTGGTGATGCTCACCGGCGACAAGGCGGCAGTGGCCGCCGAGGTGGCAGAGGCGGTCGGCATCCGCGACTTCTACGCCGAGGTGTTGCCCGCCGATAAATCCCAGAAAATCGCCGAGCTACAAGCCCAGCCCCGGGCTGACGGCAAGCCCCGCCGGGTCGCTTTCGTCGGTGACGGCATCAACGACGCGCCAGCCCTTAGTCAGGCCGACGTCGGCATCGCCATCGGCAGCGGCACTGACGTGGCCATCGAGTCGGCCGACGTGGTCTTGACCCGTTCTAGCCTAAGCGACGTCGACCAGGGCATCCGGCTAGCCCGGGCCACCATGCGCAACATCAAGCAGAACCTCTTCTGGGCTTTCTGCTACAACGTCATTTGCATACCCATCGCCTGCGGCCTGCTCACCCTCTTCGGCGGCCCCCTGCTCAACCCCATGATCGCCGCCTTGGCCATGTCCTGCTCGGACGTTTGTGTGGTCTTAAACGCCCTACGCCTGGCGGCAGTGCGGATCTAGAGTTCGCACCGTATAGGAAACGCCGATTAAGAGGAAGGCGCCCCGAGGGGCGCCTTCTAAAAAACGCTTCAGCGATGCCTACTAGGCAAAACTTGCCTCGACCACCGTGCCGGTATCGACCTTCTCACCCGGGGTGGGATCTTGGGAGACGCACTTGCCGCTACTGGTGTCACCGCTCGCCGAGAGGCTGAGGCCGAGGGCGCTGCATTTCGATTTGGCCTGGTTATAGGTCATGCCGTTAAGGTCGGGCACGCTGACCTGGGCGACCGGTTTCGGGCCCTTGGAGACGACCACGCCGATCACGGTGCCGCTCTGCACTTGTTTGCCAGCACTGACGGTCTGGCTGATCACGTAGCCGGCTGGCACGCTATCCGAGTAGGCAGTGCTATAGCTACCAGAGAGGCCGGCGTTGCTGAGGTTCTTCTTGGCATCGGCCTTGGAGACGCCGACCAGCGGCGGCACCGTCGCCATGGTCGGAGCAGGCGGTACATACACCTGATAGGTTACGGTCGAGCCAAGCAGCTGCTGGGTGCCGGATTCGGGCGACTGCTGACAAACCTTGCCGGAGACGTAGCTTGAGGATTGTTCGGTCACATCAGGACCGCGCAGGGGCACGAAGCCGGCCGCGGTGATCTTCTTGGCGGCTGCATCGGGGCCAAGGCCGCTCACCGAGGGCACCGCTGCCATCGTAGTCGAGGTGCCGCTGGAGACGATCAGGGCAACCCCGCTACCCTGGGCGGCCGTGCTACCCGGCGCTGGATCCTGGCTGATCACCACGCCTTGGGCGACGGTGGTCGAGGGTTGGAAGGTGATCTGGCCGACCGTGAAGCCACTTTGGGTCAGGGTCTGGGTGGCCACGTCCTGGGTCTGGTTGATTACATTGGGCACGCTGGCCTGGGGCGCGCTACAACTCCTCACAAGGAAGATAGCGCCGACTATGGCAGCCAGGACTACTACGATGAGCAGCACCCAGGGCCATTTGCGATGCCTGCGAGCCGGGTTTTGGCTGGCTCGGCCACGGTCGCTGTAGACCTGCCCCTTGCTTCCGCCGACCTGGGGCATCACCGCCGTCTGGCTGGCCCGCGGAACCTGGTCGATCACCCGGGTCGCCGAGGTGGCCTCGCCGCTCAGGGTCGCCACCGGCTGGCCGGCCAGATAACGGCCGAGATCGGCTTGCATGGCCTTGGCCGTGGGAAAACGCCGACTGGGGTCTTTGTCCATGGCCCGCTCGACGATCGCGGCAAGGCCGGGATCGATATCCGGGCGCAGCTCCTCGAGCGGGCGCGGCGCCTCGTTGACCTGCTTGACCGCCACACTGACCGGGTCGGAGCCGTCAAAAGGCACCTGCCCGGTCAGGGCCTCGTACATCACGACCCCGAGAGAGTAGAGGTCAGAGGTCCCGGCAAGCGCCTTGCCCTGGGCCTGTTCTGGCGACACATAGTAAGCACTGCCCAGCACACTGCCGGTCTGGGTCATATTGGCCTCGTTGGCCCGGGCAATCCCGAAGTCCATCACCTTGGCGTTGCCGCTGGGGCCGATCATGATGTTCTGGGGCTTGATGTCGCGGTGGATCACGTCATAGCCATGCGCCGTGTCAAGGGCACTGGCCACCTGCTGGGCGATCTGGGCGACCTGCTCCTGGGGCAAGGCCCCCTCTTGGCGGATCAGGGTCTTAAGGTCGGTGCCGCGCACGTACTCCATTACGATGTAATAGGTGTTGTCCTGGTCGTCGTGGCCCCAGTCGTAGATGTTGACGATATAAGGGCTGGCCAGATTGGCCGCAGCCTGCGCCTCTTGTTTGAAGCGCACCGCGAAATCGTGGTCATCAGCATACTGCGGCAGCATTACCTTGACCGCGACCGCCCGGCCGAGCACGTTGTCAGTGGCCCGCCAGACCTGGGCCATGCCGCCAGAACCAACCACTTCAAGCAGCTGGTAGCGTCCTGCAATCAGTTTTTCAGCCATGATTCTTCCTTTAGTACTCCATTGCCCATTATAATATCATTTCCAGCCTGGACCGGAAATCTCAAAACAGAATAGGTGCGGTTTCGCAGACGTCTCATTTGCTGCCCCCATAGAGGTCGATGGCCTTCTCCAGGATGCGCTTAGCCTTGGGTACGGCGGTGCCGGTAGCGGCCTGCTCGCAGAGCACCCCGACCACGATCGGGCGGCCAGCGATGGTAGTCCAGCCGACGAACCAGGAATTGTCTTTCTTGGCCCCGGTCTGGGCGGTGCCGGTCTTGCCGCGCACGGTATAGCCGGGAATCTGGGCGGCGGTAGCGGTGCCGCCTGCGACCACTGCCTTCATTGCGGAGTTGACCTCATCGAGCACCGAAGGGGTGAGGGCGCTCGGCTGGGCGAAGAGCTGGGGGGTGGTACTTGCCACGGCTTCGCCCTTGGGTCCGGTCACCTTCTGCACCACATAAGGATCCATGATCTTACCATGGTCGGCGAAAGCGGCGACCACCGAAGCCATCTGCAAGACGTTGGTCTGGGGGCCAGAGGGCGATCCGACATGTTGGCCGACTGGCTGGCCGATCCCGGCCCAGGCGGTCTCCCATTTGGTCATCACCTCCGGCTCGGGCATCACCGAGGCCTTGCTGTTGAAGTCCAAGCCGAGCTGGCGCCCAAAACCGAAGTCATCGGCCGTCGCGACAAGCTGTTTGGCCCCAACCTCGGTCGCGACTTGGCCGAAAACGGTGTTGGCCGAATATTGGAAGGCTTGTTTGAGGCTGAGCGCACCGAAGGACTCGCCGCCGTAGTTGGTGACGGCGGCGTTACCGATCTTCATAGTACCAGGTGCTTGGTAGACACTACTGAGACTGACCGGTGAGCCATCGTGTTTGGGCGTGTTCTCCAAAGCCGAGGTCAAGGTGATGATCTTGAAAGTCGAGCCAGGCGCATAGAGGGCAGAGGTGGCTCGGTTGATCAGGGCCGAGCCGCTGTTTCTGCCCGAACCACCGACCACGCCGGAGGTCTTGCCGGCCAGGAGCTTGGTCACCTGGTTGGCGTCATAGGTGGGCGCCGAGGCTTCGGCCAAGACCGCCCCGGTCGAAGCGTCGAGGCAGATCGCCGCGCCGTCATAACCGTCCAGCACCTGCTGGGCGGTCTGCTGCAGGCGCGAGTCAAGGGTCAGCTGCACCGCATCGCCGGGAGTGTCGATATTGGCCAGACGCTGGATCATCTCCGAGATGGAGGTGAAGCCGCTCTGCCCCTCGAGCTGGGCCGACATCGTGTTCTCCACCCCGGACATACCATATTGCTGGGAGTAGTAGCCGACCACCTGGGCGGCCATACTGTCCTGGGGGTAGACGCGGCTGTAGGTGCCATCGGCATTCTGCACGCTTTTAGCCAAGACTACCCCGTCGGCGGTGGTGATATCACCCCGGGCCTGCTTCTTGGCTTGGAGCAGTTTTTGGGTGTTGGCTGGCATGGCGTTGACCTGGTCGGCTCGGATGGTCATCTGGTAGGCGAGGTTGACCGTCTCGCCCGCGAAAAGGATGCAGAAAGACACGATCATCGCGGTCAGGCGCTTGCCCAGGGCGATTCGGCCGAGCACTCCCTCGCCGAAGCTGCTCTGCGACTCGATCTCATGGCCGGGCCCGGTGGCGTTGTCACTAACCCGCAAAAGCAGGCCGATGATGATGAAAGATGAGAGCAGCGAAGAACCCCCTTGGCTCATAAAGGGCAGGGTGACCCCGGTCAGGGGGATTAGCATGGTAGTGCCAGCGCAGATCAAGAAGGCCTGCAAGGAGATGGAAGCAGTCAGACCGGCGGCGGTAAAGGCCTCGGAGTCCGACTTGGCGCGACTTGCGATGAGGAAGCCACGCACCGCGAAAAGCACGAACAATATCAACACACAAGCCCCGCCGAGCAGGCCCAGCTCCTCACAGATCGCCACGAAGATGAAATCCGAGGAGACCACCGGGATCAGGGTCGGCATACCGGCGCCGACGCCTTTGCCGAGCAAGCCGCCGTCAGCCAGGGCATAAAGGGATTGTACGAGCTGGTAGCCGGTGCTCTGGGCCGTGGCAAAGGGGTTGAGCCAGACCGCCACCCGTTCTTGGACGTGTCCGAAGACCTGGTAGAGCCCGATCGCACCAACGATACCGAGGAGCAGCGCCATCAAGACATAGGCCTTGCGCCCGGTCGCGACGTAGATCATGATCACGAAGATACCAAAGAAGAGCAGGGCGGAGCCAAGGTCTTTCTCAAAAGCCACGATGGCCAAACTGATCACCCACATCACCAAGAGTGGCACCAGGGTACGGAAATCAGGGAAGTTGATGCCCAGGTGGCGGCGCCCGCTGACCGAGAGCATCTCCCGGTTCTCCGCCAGGTAGCCAGCTAGGAAGAGCACGATCAGGATCTTCGCGATCTCTCCGGGCTGGAAGGAAAGCCCGGCGAAGTTGAGCCAGATCTTGGAGCCGTTGATGGTTGCTCCGACCACTGCCGGCAGCATCAACAAGATCACGCCTAAGATCATGCTGATCCACTTGTAATGACCGAGCTTACGGGCGTCTTTGACCAAGACCATGGTCAAGATCATCGCCGCTACGCCCACGAAGAGCCAGACCACCTGCTTGATGGATTGGTCGGGATTGAGGCGCATCACAAAGAGGATGCCGATCGCAGCCAGGCAGAAAGTGATCGGCAGGAGTGCCGGGTCGGCGTTGGGGGTAAGGAAGCGCATCGCCACGTGGCAGACGATAAAGGCCAGGAAAAGCCCGGCCGGCACCACGAAATCGCTGGCTTGGAAGCTGCCGGCGTCATTCAAGAAGTAGATGGCGAAGAACAGGAAGACCACCGGGATAGTGGCGATCAGCAAGAAGAGCTCAGTGTTGCGCCGCGTCATCGGCCCGTCCCTTCCCGTTGTGCCATCTTGTCTTCCCTTTTAGTACGTGACAAAATAACCAGCCTGGTTGAGCCAATTGAAAGCGAAGATGACCAGCGCCACCACCAAGAGGGCGACCAGGATATAGATGGCGACCAAAAGCGGGCCATGGCCGCGCCGCTGGGTTTTGCCACGACGGGGCTGCCCGACCTGGGGGCTGGGGTGGCCGGGGTTGGGTAGCTCGGCCACGATCACGGTGACGTTGTCGAGGCCGCCGGCCACCTTGGCCGCACGGATCAGACGATCGACCGTGGTCTCAGGGGATTCCGGCACGCTCATGATCTGTTGGATCTCGCTATCCGAGACCATCGAGGAGAGCCCGTCCGAACAGAGCAAGAGGCGCTCTGCCCCAGAAACGTCCAGTTCATAGATGTCCGGCTCGGTATCTGGGTCACCGCCTAAGGCCCGGGTGATGATCGAGCGCTTGGGGTGGTTAGCCGCCTCGGCCGGAGAGAGCCGGCCTTGCTCGACCAACTCCTGGACATAGGAATGGTCACGGGTCAGCTGGCGCAGGTTGCCGCCAGCCAGCAGATAGACCCGGGAGTCACCGATCTGGGCGATCATCAGATGGTCGGCGTCTTTGTCGCAGCGCAGGATACAGCAGGTCAAAGTGGTGCCCATGCCGGCCTTGCCGCGCCCTTCGGCGATTGCCTGGTAGATGTTACGGTTGGCCTGCTTGCAGGCGTCGACTAAGCGCTGCCGGTCCATCTCCCGGGGTGCCTCGGCGTCGATGGTCTGGATCGCGATCTCGGAAGCGACCTCTCCAGCGGCGTGGCCGCCCATCCCGTCAGCCACCACGAAAAGGGGCGGCGCGGCGAGGAGGTTGTCCTCATTGTGTTTGCGGACATTGCCGACGTCACTCTTGGCGGCGAAGAGGATTTCCTGCGGGAGCGGATTTTTAGCCATAGAGCACCTTCAGTTGGACTTCGCCGATCGCCACGATATCATCAGGTTGCAGGGTGTAGGGGGCGCTGATACGTTGGCCGTTGACGGTGGTGCCGTTGGTGGAGTCAAGATCCTCCAAGACCAGATTGTCCCCCAGCACGCTGAAGCGGGCATGTTTGGCCGAAACGAAGGTACCGGGGATTACGATATCGGCGCCAGGTGAGCGTCCTACGATGATCGGACCTGTGACCGCGATGCGCACGCCACGCAGGGTGGCAGGGCCCCGCTGCACTACGATCTCCCAACTCTGCTCTTTCTTATGCTGGCCTTTGACCAAGCCGATCCCGGTCTTCATGACCGCGATCAGAAAGAGGAAGAGCAGGGCCAAAGCCACCACACGGGCGGCCAAGATGACATAATCAATCATCTCCCCACCCCACATTTTGCGTGAGCTCCGACCCCATCTAGCCCACTCACTCCGAGAAAGTGAGCTGAGTGGTGCCGATGGTGATGTTGTCCCCAGAGTGAAGAATGGCCGACCCGACCTGGGCGCCGTTGAGGATGGTGCCATTGGTGGAGCCGAGGTCGTCGATACGCCAGCCGCCAGCCCCGTCTGAGGAGATCTTGGCGTGTTGGCGCGAGGCGTTGGCGTCTTGGATCATGATATCAGAGGCCGAGGAGCGCCCGATCGTGGTCGCGACCGTGCGGATGGCATAACGCTGCCCCGTGCGCACGTCGGTGAGATGGGCGATCGCGGTCGAGACGGTGGAACGGCCACGGCGGCCCGCTTTGGTGGGGCGGGCGTTTGCCAAGGTGACAGGCGCCGCCGCAGGAGACACAGACTGGCCGTGGGGCAAAGACACCGCCCGGGCCGCAGGCTGGGCGTGGCGGACACGCGCAGCCGGGGCTTCGTCCAGGCCGACCGGGCCGGCGACCTGGCCGCGTCCACTGTTCAGATACTCCTGCTCCTCTTTGCGCAAGTCACGGATGATATTAGCGCTCACCACCTGGGCCACGACCGTGAATTTGCCTGATTTCTTAAGCGAATCATCGGCCACGAAACGCACTAGGGGGCGGTTGCCGTCAATCTCTAATTTATTCTGTGCAGCTTCGCCGATCAGATAAGTCTCGATCTCCGACGCCAGAGTACCGTAGAAGCTGAAAAGACGTTTGTCATCAGCCGGATTGACAAAGACCGTGTAAAGGGTCGGCGCGTACTGGCGCCCTTGGCCGACCATCTTGCCTCGGCGCATCTCGCGGGCGGCACGCTTGGCGATCTGGGCGGGCTCAATCGGGCCCCGGAAGACCGCCGCCGAAGTGCGGTCGACTGCACCGTCTAGACTGTCCTCGACTTTAGAGAGTAAACCCATGGGAAAGATTATATCGCAAATACCCTTTACTCCGCAAAAAGACCGCCCTGGAAAGTCATATCAATCACGAATCATGTAAATCATAGAATCATGGGGGACACTCTCTAGAGCATCCCCCATGATTTACAGGTACAAAGCCAGAATATACCCAATAGCGGCTTAAACATTGAACTTAAAGTTAAAGACATCCCCGTCCTGCACCACGTAGTCCTTACCCTCTTGGCGCAGCCGCCCGGCCTCGCGCGCGCCGAGCTCCCCGCCAAGCTCGATATAGTCAGCGAAAGAGATGGTCTCGGCCTTGATGAAACCACGTTCGAAGTCACTATGGATGACCCCAGCGGCCTGGGGGGCCTTGGCGCCGATCGGCACGGTCCAGGCCCGCACCTCCTTAGGGCCAGCGGTGAAGAAGGACTGCAGGCCCAAGAGCCTATAGGCGGCCTTGGCCAAACGGGCCAGGCCGCCTTCTTCGAGGCCAAGGGCCCCTAGGTACTCCGCCGCGTCCTCGGGCGCCATCTCCGCCAACTCGGACTCGATCTTGGCCGAGACCGCCAAGGGGGCCTGCCCCTGTACCGTAGCTGGCGCCTGCGCCGCTGCGTCTTCATCCACGTTGGCCACATAGAGGAGGGGCTTCATACTGATCAGATGGAGCTCGTCGAGCAGGGCAGCTTCATCGGCGTCTTTGAAAGGAAAATCCAAGGCGAGCTTGCCTTGGTCGAGCCATTCTTGCATGCGCTCGGCCAGGTCGTGTTTGGGGGCGAGCGCCTTGTCGCGCATGGCCTCTTTTTGGAGCCGAGGCAGTGCTTTTTCGACGGTGCCAAGGTCAGCCAGGATCAGCTCGGTGTTAATGACCTCGGCGTCGCGTCCCGGGTCGACCGAATCATAGGTATTGACCACGTCACCGTCTTTGAAGTAGCGCAGCACCTCGACGATCGCGTCACACTCGCGGATATTGGCAAGGAATTGGTTACCTAGGCCCTCGCCCTGCGAGGCGCCCTTGACTAAGCCGGCGATGTCCACGAATTCCACCGTGGCCGGAATGACCTTGGCCGGGTGCACCAGCTCTGCCAACTGCTCAAGGCGTCCATCCGGCACCGGCACCACCCCGACGTTGGGCTCAATGGTGGCAAAAGGATAGTTGGCGGCCAAGACCTTATTCTGGGTGAGGGCATTGAAGAGGGTCGACTTACCCACATTGGGCAGTCCGACGATACCGATGGAAAGTGACATGGGTTTCCTTACTTTTGGTCAGGGATATTATAAATAAACGGGGATATTTTAAATAGCCACCCACAAACGGGGACATCTTAGATAGTCTGCTTAGATTCGGCTTTGACGGTGAGTGCGGTTTACTAGGGTAAATAAACGAGCCGGCAAAGCCGAAGATGAGTGGAATAGCTAAGCTTCATTTCTTAGATATTTTGCTTAGATTCGGCTTTGACGGTGAGTGCGGTTTACTAGGGTAAATAAACGAGCCGGCAAAGCCGAAGATGAGTGAAATAGCTAAGAAATGGCTGGGATAGAGGGATTCGAACCCCCATAGCTGGCACCAAAAGCCAGAGTCCTACCATTGGACGATATCCCAACGAGCCGAACCGTTATTATAAACGATAACTAAGCCTACCCTTATTCATAGTAAACTGAGGGTATGCTGAGCCCAGACTCCACCGTTATCATCCTCGACACCGAGACCACCGGCTTCGACCCCGAGCGCGAGCGCGTGATCGAGCTAGCGGCGGCCCGGGTCGAGCAGGGCAAGGTCGTCGCGCAATTGGACACCTACCTCAACATCGGAATGGCCGTACCCGCCCAAATCACCGAGCTGACCTCGATCACCACGTCCGACCTCGCAGACGCGCCGACTTTCGTGGGCTTTCTGCCAGAGCTGCTCGAGCTCATTGGCGATGCACCGATCGTCGCCCACAACGCCCCCTTCGACCAGGCTTTCGTCGAGGCTGAGTGCGCTCGAGCCGGCCAAAGTGAGGCCCTGGCCGGGCATCCCTGGATCGACTCCCTGCAATATGCCCGGATCGCTTTCCCTGAGCAGGCCTCCCACAGCATGGCCAGTTTGACAGCCGCCCTGGGCATCACCAACCGCCATGCCCACCGCGCCATCGGCGACGTCTTAGCCTTGGCCGAGCTCTGGCAGGTAATCCTCACCCGCTTGGCAGAGCTGCCGCCTGCCCT
>JAISGO010000010.1 GCA_031263025.1 Coriobacteriales bacterium | reverse complement strand
CGAACAGGAAAGCGTCAACCGTCACTAGGCTAAGCCCGGCCAGGACTTGGTCGAGCTGTCCGAAATTCGCATGTACGCTGCGCTTAGCCAGGTCGGAATAGGCTTTAGTCAAACGCCTCGTGCCCTCGCCTAAGACATCTTGGTCTTGATCGATCGCGACCAAGGCGCCACCCGGCAACAAAGCCCCGGCCAGGGCCAGGCTGTGCCCGGCTAGACCGAAAGTGCAATCACAGAAGACCTCCCCTGCTGCAAGGGCCAAATGCTCACGGCACTCAGCCACCATCACCGGGATATGCCCATACTCTGTCAAGGTGCGGTAACGCTTGAGGCCGCGTCGTCGAAAATCGACGGCTTGGGCCGGTCTTGCTGGGCCTGCCAGGTATCAGGCGAGCGCAGCATCAGATGGTCACGGGCGCCGGTAATCACGATCTCCTTGTCGATCGCGGCATACTCACGCAGCGCGGCTGGCAGAAGAACGCGTCCAGCGGTGTCCACCGTCACCTGCTCAGCGTTGGCGTAGAACTCCTCGATCAAATCAGCCATCTGCCGGCTGTTCGCCGAATATCCGCCCTTGGCCTCGAGCACGCTGTTCATCCACTGTTCGAAACCATCTGGCGGGTAGATGGCCAGAGAGGCCAATTGTTCGTCCGCTGACTTAGTGACTACCAGGTCATCCGGGAGCAACTTGCGGTATTTTGCGGGTAGCAACACACGCCCTTTGGCGTCGACCGAAACCTGGGACTTACCCATCAGTCCGATCACCTGCTGCCACCTCCTTTCTTCATTAGTCGCTCCCGGAATAATCGGTGATTTAAATATACCCCACAAACTCCCACTTTTCAACACTTTCTTGCTTTTTTACCCTAAAATACCAGAATTTAGCCCCATATAAGGCCCTTACCTGGCTTTTTCGAAAACCTAAATTTTGTTAGGGAATAGGCCCTGAGCTGGGCTTATACGAACGCTTGTTCGAGCTTTTGTTGCGAATTGTGGTCTAATTTTTCGCAACCACAAGATGTGGTGCTTCTGTCAGTAAGGCATCACCTGCGTGGTTCGCACAGAGGCGAGCGACAGGCGCTGGCGAGGGGCCAAAGGGGCCTTAAACGGGCAAAACCTGCCTCAAGAGGGGTGCGATCAGAACCACCACCACAAGCTTTGCCAAATCGGGGATGACAAAGGGCAGCACGCAGACGAGCAGGGCCGCCGGCAGCCCCACCCCGGCACTGAAGAGATACCAGAGGCTTCCACCCAGATAGGAGATAAGCAGAAAGAGCAGGGCCAAGAGCGCGTCAAGAACCCGCGGACGCAGAGAGCGCTGCGGACGCTGCAGGGCAAGATGGTTGTCCGGATGCGGCTTCGACTTTAGATCAAGGGCGCGGCGAAGCACGCTGATCAGGAGCGCCGAAAGCAAATAGGACATCAAGAAGCCGCCAGCCGGGCCGAACAAGGCAGCGGGGCCGGCCTGGAGTCCGGCGAAGATAGGCAGGCCAGCCAGGCCCAAGAGCAGGTACAGTGCCACTACGGCGACGGATTGGAAGCCCGGCAGGATAAGCAGAACCAGGCCCACCATGAAGGTCTGCAAGGTAAAGGGCACAGGGCCGATCGGGATGGAGATACAAGCGCTGAGCGCGATCAGGGCGACCGCGAGGGCACAGGCGGTCAGGGTACGAGTACGGGAGAGGGCCATATCAGATACTTCCTTTGGTAGTCGGTAGCTCCCCTCCCCGTCGTGGGTCGACAGTGACAGCTTGGCGCAGGGCAAGACCGAATGCCTTGGCCGCAGCCTCGATCAGATGATGGGAGTTCTCCCCGGCCAAGCTACGCAGGTGCACGGTGATCTTGGCCTCACGCGCCACAGCGACCATGAACTCCTTGAACAGAGTGGTATCAAAACTACCGATGAACTCAATCGGTAGGTTGACCTGGTAATAGAGGCCACCGCGCCCAGAGATGTCAATCGCGCAGAGCACCAAGGCCTCGTCCATCGGCACGATGGCGCTGCCAAAACGGCTGATCCCCGCCTTGTCGCCGAGGCCTTGGGCGATGGCGCTACCCAAGACGATGCCAACGTCCTCAACACTATGATGGGCGTCGACTTCGAGGTCACCCACACAGCGGAGCTTAAGATCAAAAAGCCCATGTCTGGCGAAAGCCGTCAACATATGGTCAAAGAAAGGGATCCCACTCTCGATCTGGTAGTGCCCTTGACCGTCGAGGCCAAGGGTCAAGTCCACATCGGTCTCCTTGGTCTGACGGGCGATATGGCTCGTGCGCCCCATCCTCAATCCTCCTCGTCGGCACTGTCTTCAAACAACTCGAAACGGGCCTTGACCGACTTAGCATGGGCCCACAGGCCCTCGTGCTCTGCAATAGTCTGAATCGCCCCTCCATCTGCGCGCAGGGCTGCCGGCGAGTAGCTGACAACCGAGGATTTCTTGATGAAATCCTGCACCGAGAGGGGGTTGGAGTAGGCCGCGCTGCCGCCAGTGGGCAAAGTGTGGGATGGCCCGGCCAGGTAGTCCCCGGTGGCGACCGGGGTCCAGCCGCCGAGGAAGATCGCACCAGCGTTCTCAATCAGGCCCAAGAGCTCCATCGGACTATCCATCTGCACCTCGAGATGCTCAGGGGCGATCTGGTTGGAGACTTGGATGGCAGTGTAGAGATCAGGGGCGATGAAGATCTTGCCATGCTCGTCCAAGCTGGCCTTGCTGATCTCGGCGCGGGGGCTATCCTGGAGGTATTCGGCTAGCTCGGCCTGGACGTCATCGGCCAGCTCGGGGTCAGTGGTGACCAGATAACAAACGGCGTTTTGATCATGCTCAGCCTGGGCCAACAGATCAATAGCGACCAAGGATGGCTCAGCGGTCTCGTCAGCCAAGATGCAGACCTCGGAGGGTCCGGCGATCATATCGCTGCCCACTACACCCTGGAGGAGGCGCTTAGCACAAGCTACATAGGCGTTGCCGGGGCCGACGATCTTGTCGACCTTGGCGATCCCATCAGTGCCGTAGGCCATCGCAGCGATGGCCTGGGCGCCACCGACGCTGTGGATCTCAGTCACACCAGCCAACTGGGCGGCATAGAGCAGCGAAGGGTCAGGCGCTCCCTTGGGGCCAGGCGGAGTGCAGAGCACGATCCGGCGTACCCCCGCCACCGCCGCAGGAATCGCACACATCAACACGGTCGAAGGATAGAGCGCTTTACCGCCGGGGGCGTAGATACCGACGCTCTCCAGTGGGGACACCTTGGTGGCGACCAAGGCGCCGTCAGGACGTGTCTGCCAGGTCGAATGTTCGACTTGGAGCTCGGCGAAGTCCTTGATATGCTCACCAGCGCGTTGCAGGGCAGCCTGTAGGGGGCGGCTGACCTGGCGGCTAGCCGCCTGTAGAGCCATCTCGCCCACTTCGGTGGTCTTAAGCTTTTGGCCGTCGAACTTCTCAGTCAGCTCGAGCAAGGCGGCGTCACCCTTTTCCTTGACCGCAGCCAGTATCTCCTTGACGCTGGCCTCGACTACCGGATCGCTCACGCTTTCGCGCGCGATATCCTCAGGTTTAGGCAGTTCGCCCGCCTCTAAGGTGATTACCTGCATGGTGCCTCTTTCTCAAGTGGAAAGGTTTATTTTAACCTATAGCGTTGCGCGACAAACCTGGCCTGCCATCCAGTCTGGGGCAAAATCTTCGACCCAGCCCCTAACTAGACACAGCCAGCGGAGAGGATAGCGAAGTTTTGCGTCTCGCAGTCGATCTGTCCGATCGCGCCGTAGGGGATGGTGATGCGGGGGTCGCAGTGGCCGAAGTTGAGATCATAGAGGATAGGCAGGTCACTGCGGCCGAACTCGGCCAGGGTCTGGAGATATTCTGTTTTGTAGGCCTCAGCATAGCCTTGTTCGAGCGGCTTGCCGACGATTATGCCGGCGACTTGGTCCCAGACCCCGAGCAGCCCCAGGCAACGCAGGGCATAGCGCACGATCTCCGGAGTGACAGCGAAGCTAGACTCGAGGAAAACGATGGCGCCGGCGAAATCTGCCAGGTCAGGGAAGATCTCCGTCCCCCTCATCCAGTCCAAGACCTCGAGGTTTCCGCCGATTAGGGGGCCTTCCACCACGCCTTGCCCTTGCAGGAGCTGATAGTCATGGCCGGCTTGGAAGTGGCGGGGCTGGTTGAAATGCTCCGCGTCCCAGGGCTGCTGCTGGCAGCTCCAATCCGGCGCCGGCTCGACCAGGCCAATCGCCTGGTCACTGAAGATCGCTCGGCGTAGGTATTCGACCATGTAAGGACGCAGTCCTCCACCCTCGGCGAAGTCGACCAGGACAGATGGTCCATAAAAGCTGGTCAAGCCAGCTTTTAAACACATGAAGTGGTTGGCGGTGGTATCTGAGTAGCCCAGGAAAACCTTGGGATGGTCATGGATGACCTGGTAGTCGATAAAGGGCAGCAGGCGCATGGTGTCCTCACCGCCGAGACAGCTGAATACGCCCTTAACCTCGGGATCGGCGAAAGCCTCCATCAGGTCGGCGGCGCGGGCCTCGGGGTGGTGATACAAATAGTCAGAACCGTCCAAACAGTGCAGCATCGCCTTGACCCGCAGGCCAAAGACCTCCTGGAGACGCCTGACGGCCAAGTCATAGCGCAGGCGCACACCTGGGTCACCCGCCACCCCCGAAGAGGGCGAAACGGTGGCAACTAGGTCGCCGGCTTTGAGGTGGACAGGTTTGATCAAGTCCTTCATATCATTTGGTGATCTTGACCAGGATCCCTTTCTTGATCAGGCCGTTCAGCTTCTTCGCACTACTCAAGGACATGTTAACACAGCCATGGCTGCCGTGCTTCTTGTAGTAACTGGGGCCGACCTTAGCCCGGGTCTTCCAGTTGCGCCAGGTGGCGTCGTGCAGGTAATAGCTGGTTTTGAATTCCATTGCGTAATGCGTGAAAGCAGCATAGGTGGCGCCATACATGGTGTAGTTGTGCTTCTTAGCAAAGACACGGAATGTCCCGCGCGGGGTCGGCTTACCCGGCCGCCCGCCGATCACGTCACATTCGAGCTTCTTCACCCCACCCTTAAACATCACTAGACGCTGACGCGAGAGGTCGACCTGGACGAAAGTATCGCTGCCCTTGCGGGTAGCGCTGTTTTTCCAGCTGGTCTTCTTTAAGAGGAAGCGACAGCCAAGCTCGATCTGGCCTGGGGCAGCCTTAGTCAGTTTAATATCCGCACCCTCCTTGTTCTTGTTGCCGTTGACTGCGAGTTGATAGGCGTTCGCTGTCTTCGGCTGGAGGGAATAAACCGTCTGGCCCGAGATCTGGGCGGATTTGATAAAGAAACGCTGAGCGCTTTTGGCCTTAGCGGCGCTAGACAGATAGACTTGTTCGATTCGGGTGCCAGCTTTGGCCTTGCCACGCAGGCTAAGGTAGTCGTCGGAGCGGGCGTTCTTGAGGGTATAACAGCCGCCAGTGGCTTTGGCGATGTACCATTTCTGGGCGCCACTACCCTTGCGCTTGTGCAGCTCGACTTTATCACCGGCATAATAGGAGCCGTCCTTGGTGGTCAGGGCCTGGGCTTTTCCCTTGAGAGCGCTAAGCAGGCAATAGTAACCGTCTTTGATGTGGGAGGCCGCCCAGGTAGGTTGTTCTGCGGCTGTTGCTGCCCAGGCCTGTCTGATAAACGCCGCTCTGGGCCCGGTTGTCGTACTCAGAGCAACTAACGCGCAGCAACCGACAATGACACCGAGGCTAAAAGTAAGGAGCAGGCAGGAAACCCGCTTGATGATAGACAGCATGGGGCTATTCCTTTCAGTGTCCAACTCCTTACATTATAGAAAGGGGCAAAGAAGAAAGCAGCCGAAACCTAACAAATTCTGCACAGTTTTAGCCTTTAACGAGGTCTAAGGACATTTAAGATAGCTAGCTCACCCTTGCGAACATGTGGGCTCTCCCAAGGCTATTCTGAGTATCCCCCCGCTACCATTCTTCGGAAGTAAGGATCAGCGGTGCGCCGTCGGCTTGGATGGCGACGGTGCGCTCGAAGTGAGCGGCACATTTGCCATCGGCGGTATAGACGGTCCAGCCACCCTCCTCCGGATAGGGCCCACGGGTGCGGAATGTGCCCGCGCAGACCATCGGCTCGATCGCAATCACCATGCCGGCCTTGAGCTTGGGGCCACGGCCCTTGCGGCCGAAGTTGGGGACGTTGGGGTCCTCGTGCATATCATGGCCGACGCCGTGTCCGACGTATTCACGCACCACGCCAAAGCCAGCGCCTTCTGCGACCGTTTGCACGGTATGACCGATATCCTCGAGGTGGTTGCCAGAGCGGGCCTGGTCGATCCCGGCCCACATGCTCTGCTCGGTGACCTCGAGCAAACGTTGGGTCTCGGCGTCGATCTCGCCTACTGCATAGGTCCAGGCATTGTCGCCGACCCAACCGCCGATCACCGCGCCGGTGTCGATGGAGATGATGTCGCCCTCTTGCAGGATCTTGTCCTCGCCAGGGATGCCATGTACGATCGCGTCATTGATCGAGGCGCAGATGCTGCCCTTGAACCCGCCATAGCCAAGGAAAGCCGGCGTCGCGCCCTGCATCCGGATATATTCCTCGGCGAAACGGTCGAGGTCGAGGGTGGAGATACCGGGGCGCACCAGCTCCCCGGTCTTGCGTAAAGCCTTTGCCGAAATCTTGCCTGCAAGCTTCATCTCTTCGATCTCGGCGGGCTTCTTGATGTGAATCACTAGTTGCCTTCTTCCATGTGCTTGTATGGTATCACAACATCCAACCAGCGCGCCTTTTAGCGCAAAGCGGCCTACTCTCATGTTACAATCTGGCTATGGAACATTCACACATCCTGCCCACCCTTTGTTTCGCCGGCTTTTCCGGCTCGGGCAAGACTACCTTGATCGAACAGCTGATTTTCAACCTGAGCGAACAAGGCCTGCGCATCTACGCCATCAAGCACCACGGACACCGGGGCTTTGATATCGATGTCCCGGGCAAGGACTCCTATCGTTTTACTGCTGCCGGGGCCGCGCTCACTATCGTCGCCTCTCCTGATAAGTTCGCCCTAGTGCGAGAGCTTGATGATGATCCCGGTCTCGCGACCATCATCGCCAACCTCGAACTCAATATCGAGCAGGGCACCACCCCACGGCCAGACCTGCTCTTGGTCGAGGGCTACAAGAGCTCAGGTCTTCCCTGCGTGATGATAGACCGCGCTTCTAATGCTAATCCCAAACATATCCAGCTTGCAGAAGTAGAGAATCCCGTAGGCGTCGTCACTGACGTCGCAGAGACTATCGCTGACGCACAGGCCCTTGGCATCCCCGTCTTTGCCTTTGAGGAGACCGAGCGTCTAGCCACTTTTGCCAAAAGCTTCATATAAGCGCCAAGGTTTTTTTGTACATGCAGGAAAGGGCGCCCTGCGGCGCCCTTTCGTCAAGAAAGTGGCCAAGCCAAGGTCTGGCCTAGCCAACTGTATGCCCTAAGCCTGGAGCTCGCTGACGATCTCCTTGATATCATTGAGGACTTGGTCGACCGGGCGATTGCCATCGACATCATAAAGGAGGTTCTTGCCCTTGTAATAGTCAATCAAGGGCGCCGTTTGTTTGTCATACACCTCGAGACGGTTGTGGATGGCCTCAGGCTGGTCGTCATCGCGCTGGTACATCTTGCCGCCGCACTTCGGGCAGGTCAAATCGGCCTCGCTGCCGATGTAGCCGCATTCCTGGCAAAGCCTGCGCGAAGAGAGGCGGGCGACGATCTGCTCGTTGGGGACATTGATGGAAAGTGCACCGTCAATCTCAAGGCCGAGCTCGGAGAGCTCAGTGTCAAGGGCGACGGCTTGGGCCGTGGTTCGGGGAAAACCATCCAGGATGAAGCCCTTTTTGGCATCCGGCTTATCTAAACGCTCCTTGACCAGGTCAATCACCAATTGGTCAGGCACTAGGTCACCAGCGTCCATGTAGGTCTTGGCCTTGGCGCCAAGCGGCGTCTTGTCCGCCACCGCCGCGCGCAGGATGTCACCAGTCGAGATGTGGGCGATGCCATATTCCCTCACCATTTTCTTGGCTTGTGTGCCCTTGCCCGCACCTGGGGCTCCCAGTAAAACGAAATTCATCGCGCTACCTTTCTAAGAATGAACCAGTAATAGACGTGTCGCGCAAAAAGACTAGAGGATACCGTGGATGGCGTTGAAGACGAAAGCCAAGATGCCGCAAATCACGATGATGGAGATCAGGAAAGGCCAATCCAACTTGTCGATGCGCTCGACTTCATCTTTCCCTAGCTGTTGTTCGTTCTCGCTCATGATAACTCCTTAACCAAGTGGCTCTGGTAAAAGCCTAAAGAAAATAGCCCAAGTAGTGGATTTTCGCCATATTGCTCAGTTTATTCGATATTCGAGCGCAGCCTGCGTTCGTCAGCGCGGAGTGTACTTGACGTACTCGAGCACTGGCGGATGCAGGATGTGCCGAATAGCGGATAAACACTACTTTATTTCTCGAAGAAGCCCTCGTAATGGTGGGTCTTGAGTTGGGCCTCGATCTTGGACATGGTATCCAAAGCCACCCCGACCATAATCAGGATCGAAGTGCCGCCGAATGTCTGGATCAACCTATCATTGGTGACCAGGAAGAGCATCGAGGGGATAACCGCGATCAAACCGACGTAGATGCCCCCGGGCAGGGTAATCCGGTTTAAGACGTTCTTGATGTACTGGACGGTGTTATGGCCGGGACGCACTCCGGGGATGAAGCCGCCCTGCTTTTGCAGGTTGTCCGCCGTGTCTTGGGGATTGAAGATCAATGAGGTATAGAAGAAACAGAAGAAGACGATCAAAAGGAAGTCCAATACCCAGTTAAGCGGGCCTTGGGTCAGGTTGTTAGCAAAACCAGTCAGCCAATCAACGTTGAAGAAGACCGCGATCTGGGCCGGGAAATAGAGGATGGAGGAAGCGAAGATGATGGCGATGACGCCGGCGCCGTTGACCTTGAGCGGGATATAGGTAGATTGACCACCCATCACCCGACGGCCGCTGACCCGCTTGGCATAGTTGACCGGGATGCGCCGCTGGGCCCGCTCGATCAAGACGATACCAGGGACGACCAGGAGGGCAACGATCACTACCAGGGCCGTGAAGCCGAAGCTCTGGGTCGCAATGGAGTTTTGGATAGCATAGGGGAAGCCAGCCAGGACGTTGGCGAAGATGATCAGCGACATGCCGTTGCCAACGCCTCGCTGGGTGATCAGCTCGCCCATCCACATGATCAGGGCGACGCCGCCGACCAAGGTGAAGATGATCACGAAGCAGGTGAAGAGATAAGGGATGGAAGCGCTGAAAGTAACGCCGTATTGGTCGCTCTGGAATAAGAAGAGGTAGCCGATGGCGTTGATCAGGCCAAGCCCCAGAGTGACGTAACGGGTGATCTGGGTGATCTTCTTCTGGCCCTGCTCGCCCTCCTTGGCCCAGCGTGCGACCGCCGGAATCACCCCCTGCATCAGCTGCATGATGATCTGTGCCGTGATGTAGGGCATAATGCCCAGGGACAACACCGAGAAATTGGACAAAGCGTTGCCGCTGAAGATATTCAGCATCAGAAGCGAAGTCGAGGTAGAACCAGTCGCGCTGAAAGCCTGGGTCAAGGCGTGGGCATCCACGCCTGGCACCGGAATGAAAGCACCAAAGCGGTAGACCGCAATGATCAGCAGGGTGAAGAATATCTTATGCCGGAGCTCCGGTATCCGAAACGCATTGAGCAATGATGAGAACATTACTTGCTCTCCCCTATCAGTTCGTATTTTCCTCCGGCCTTGACGATCGCATCCTGCGCCGAAGCCGAGAACTTGTCTGCCTGCACTGTCAATTTCTTAGTTAGCTTGCCGCCGCCCAAGATCTTGACCAGGCTGTCGCTGTTCTTGATTATACCTTTTTCAACCAAGGAGATAGCGTTAACGGTCTCACCGTCAGCGAACTTCTCGTCTAAACGCCCCAGATTGACCGGCAGATAATACTCCTTGTTGAAGTTGCGGAAGCCGGGCAGCTTAGGCAAACGCCGTGCCAGCGGGGTCTGGCCGCCTTCGAAGCCTGCGCCCTTGCCGCCGCCAGAACGGGACTTTTGGCCGTTCAGGCCACGGCCGGCGGTCTTGCCACCACCGGCAGCCTCACCACGGCCGACGCGTTTGCGGGCCTTGGTAGCACCCTTGGCGGGCTTGAGATCTACTAATTGCATTACTTCAACTCCTCGACTTGCACTAAGTGTTTAACCTTGAACAGCATCCCCTGCACACAGGGATTATCAACCTGTTCTACGCTGCGCCCGATCTTACCCAAGCCAAGCGCCTTGAGGGTGCGGGCCTGGTCGTATTTGTGGCTGATCGGGCTCTTGATCTGGGTCACTTTCAGGGTCTTCTTACTGGTCTTAGTTGGCATCCTTTACCTCCTGGGCCACTTCTGGGGTCGCAACCGGCTCGGCCTGGCTAGCGTCAGGCTGGTCTTTGATATCAGAGACGTCAACCGTATCGGCTTTGGGCTTGAAACCATAGATCTTCGCGACCGACAAACCACGTCTGCGCGCGACTTGCTCGGGGGAAGAAAGCTGCTGCAAACCAGCTGCCGCCGCCTTGATGGTGTTCATCGAATTATTGGTGCCAAGTGACTTGGAGAGCACGTTCTTGATCCCGGCCAACTCCATCAGCGCACGCACCGGGCCGCCGGCGATAACGCCAGTACCGGGAGTGGCTGGCTTGAGCAGAACCCGTCCCGCGCCGAACACTCCGATCACCTCATGGGGCAGGGTGCCCTCTTTGGTCACTGGCACGGTGAACATGCTCTTCTTGGCATCGTCCACACCCTTGCGAATCGCCGTGGGAACCTCGGCAGACTTACCTAAGCCGACTCCGACCCGGCCCTTACCGTCGCCGACCACCACCAGGGCAGTCATGCTCATATGCCGGCCACCCTTGACGGTCTTCGAGACCCGGTTGATTGATACTACCCGCTCTTGCAGCTCCTCGACCGGAGCCTGGCGCTTGCCGCGGTTACCGCGACGGCCGTTGCGATTCGAGTTCTTCGGGTTTTTTGCGTCTCTTGGCATTAACACTGACTCCTTTAATTCCTAGAACTTGAGGCCGTTTTCACGGGCCGCTTCAGCCAGGGCTTGCACCCGGCCATGATAGATATGTCCACCCCGATCGAATACCACTTGGCTAATGCCGGCGGCCTGGGCCCGTTTGGCGATAGCGGCGCCGACTGCCTTGGCCCCTTCTACGTTACCGGCCTGCTTGATATCCCGGCGCAGCTCCTTGTCGATGGTGGAGGCGCTGACCAAGGTCTTGGCGCAGTCATCGTCGATGACTTGGGCGTAGATATTGGCATTGCTGCGCGTCACACAGAGGCGCGGACAGGTAGCGCTGCCCGAGACCTTAGCGCGCACCCGGGTCTTGCGCCGGGCCAGCTTGAAGGCTTTTGCTTTGTTCTTTTCCATGTATCTGACTTTCTCCTACTAACTTTCTCTCAACGCTCTTCTTCTCGTCTCATAGTCGACAGAAATTTCGATATTTGAGTCGAGTTCGGATTTGGCCGGACGTGAAGTTACCTTACGGTAATGAGCGGCCGGACAAATCCGAACTCGGCCAAATAGCGGAATTTATGCCGAGGCACCTGCGGCAGCTTTACCTAGCTTATGACGAACCTTCTCACCGGCATAACGGATGCCCTTGCCCTTGTAAGGCTCAGGTTTGCGCCATGCCCGGATATCCGCCGCTACTTGCCCGACTTGCTGTTTGTCGATGCCCTTGACTGAGATCTTGGTGTTCTCCGGCACCTCGAAGCTGATGCCCTCGGGCGCCACTACCGTCACCGGATGCGAGAAGCCGAGCTGTAGCTCCAAGTCCTTGCCCTTGAGCGCGGCACGATAACCCACGCCCTGGATCTCCAGGTCTTTCTTGAAGCCGTCAGTGACCCCGACCACCATGTTGTTGACCAGGGTGCGAGAAAGACCGTGGGCGCTGTTCGCCTCAGTGCTCTCGTCGATCGCAGAGACGATGAGCTGCTCGCCTTCCTGCTTGACTTTGACGTAATCAAGCAGGGTGCGCTCAAGCTCGCCTTTGGGGCCCTTCACTGCCACATGCTGGCCGTCGATCTTGACTTCGACGCCCTTTGGTAGGTCTATCGGCTGTTTTCCAATTCTTGACATAGTTGCTTATTCCTTTTCTTCTACCAAATGTAGGCCAGCACTTCGCCGCCGACACCAGCCTCACGCGCATCGCGGTCGCACATCACCCCTTTTGAGGTGGAGATGACCGCAGTGCCCAGACCACCGAGTACTCGTGGCAGCTCGCCGGCCTTAGCATAAATCCGCAAGCCAGGCTTGGAGATACGCTTCAGACCGCGCAGCGCTGGATCCTTGGCGGCGTCGTATTTGAGCTCGATCGTGAGCTCATCGACCGGTGCTTGGTCCTCGAGGCGGTAGTCGACGATATAGCCCTCCTCTTTGAGGATTCGGGCAATCTCCAGCAGCTTCTTGCTCGCTGGCATGGAAACCGCTGTTTTCTTGGCGCGCACCGCGTTACGGGTGCGGGTCAGCATATCAGCGATGGGATCAGTCATTGACATAGTCTTTTACTCCTACTTCTCTACCAAGATGCCTTGCGCACGCCCGGAAGCTCGCCTTTGGAGGCCAGCTCGCGCAGGCAGATCCGGCACAGCCCGAACTCGCGATAGTAAGCCCGTGGACGACCGCAGCGTACACAGCGGTTGATCTTACGGGTCGAGAACTTCGGCGTCCGTTTAGCCTTGGCGATCATCGATTTCTTTGCCATTGACTCTACACCTCTTCTTTCGCAAAAGGGAACCCTAGGTCGTCGAACAGGGCCCGTGCTTGATCGTCGTCATCGGTAGAGGTGACGAAAGTGATATCCATGCCCCGGGTGCGATCGATCTTGTCGTATTCGATCTCCGGGAAGATCAGCTGCTCGGTGATACCCAAGGAATAATTGCCGTGACCATCAAAGGATTTGGCAGGGATTCCGCGGAAATCACGGATACGCGGCACAGCGGTCGCCATCAAGCGATCCAAGAACTCCCACATGCGCTCGCCGCGCAGGGTAACCTTGGCGCCAATCGGCATCCCTACTCTGACCTTGAAGTTCGCGATTGACTTCTTGGCCTTGCAGATCAAAGGCTGCTGACCGGTGATGGCGCGTAGATCCTCGACTGCGGCATCAATCAGCTTCTTGTCTTGGGCAGCGGCGCCCACTCCCATGTTGACGACGATCTTGGTCAACTTGGGAACCTGGTTAACGTTTCCGATCTCGAAGCGTTTCTCGAGCGCCGGAACGACCTCCTTGAGGTATTGTTCTTTCAATCGTGCGGTCATTACTGGATATCCTTCCCGCATTTCTTGCAAAATCGTACTTTCTTACCATCGGCGGCTACCCGTGCACCTACCCTGGTCGCGACCCCACAATTAGGGCAGACCAACATCAGGCTGGCCACAGGCAGGGGGCGTTCAATCTCCGTGATACCGCCCTGTGGGTTGTCGCGGGTCGGACGCTGGGCCTTCTTGACCATGCCGACTTTCTCGACAACGGCACGGTTCTGCTCTGGCAGAACCCGCATCACCGAGCCACGCTTGCCCTTTTCCTTACCGCTGATGACCACGACGTTGTCGCCGGTCTTAATTCTCATTCTTGGCATGAACTTCTAACCTTCCGTACTTTCTCTTAGCGCCAGCGCCCTACAGGGTCTCCGGGGCCAGGGAAACGATTCGCATGAAGTGACGGTCACGCAGCTCGCGCGCCACCGGCCCGAAGATACGCGTGCCCTTGGGGGTACCGTCGTTTTCCACCACCACTGCGGCGTTGTCGTCGAAGCGGATATAGGAACCGTCGGGGCGGCGGGTGGTCTGTTTGACGCGTACGATCACACACTTGACCACGTCAGACTTCTTGACCTGCCCACCTGGCGTGGCCTCTTTGACAGCGCAGACGATGATGTCGCCCAAAGTAGCGTAGCGTCGCTTGGAGCCGCCCAGAACCTTGATGCACTGGACCCTGCGGGCGCCGCTATTATCCGCGACGTTGAGCATTGTTTGCATTTGGATCATTTTTTCTATACCTTCCGGCTTCTTCGCGCCTTTATTTGGCCTTCTCGACGATCTCGAGCAAGCGCCAGCGTTTCATCTTGGACAGGGGACGGGTCTCCATGATACGCACCCGGTCGCCTAAGCCACAACTGTTGGCCTCATCATGGACATGGAACTTCTTCGAGGAAGTGATCATCTTGCGGTAGACCGGGTGGGGCTTGCGCTCAGTAACGCGCACCACGCAGGTCTTGTCGCCAGAAACGCTTACCACCACGCCTTGACGAACCTTACGGTCGGCGCGCTCTGTTGTTGTGTTCGTACTCATCAGTATTGATTACCTTCCGTCTTATGCCGCCGCAGCCGTTTGCTGCTTAGTCTTGATCTCGCGCATGCGAATCTCGGTCAAGATACGGGCGATATCCTTACGCACCACGTTGATACGGGCGGTATTATCCAATTGGCTGGTCGCCATCTGAAAGCGTAAGTTGAACAGCTCGGAGCGGTTCTCCTTGAGTTTCAGCTTCAGGTCTTCGTTAGACAGCTCAGTAAAAGCCTTCGCCTTAGCCATTCTGCACCTCCTCTGCGGTCGCCGCGTCTGGCTGCTCCTCGCCCTCCATGAAGGCATGCAGCACCGTCGCGTTCTCGGGCACCACCGGCGCGTTTTCGTCAAAACCCTTGCGCTCGACGATCTTGCATTTGATCGGGAGTTTCTGGATGGCCAGACGTAGGGCTTCTTTGGCTACCTCGGCCTCGACTTCGCCGATCTCGAACATAATACGCCCGGGCTTGACTACCGCGACCCAATCCTCAGGGTTACCTTTACCGGAGCCCATACGGGTCTCGGCCGGCTTCTTGGTAATCGGTTTATCCGGGAAGATGGTGATCCAGACCCGGCCGCCACGCTTCATGTGACGGGTCATCGCAACACGGGCGGCCTCGATTTGACGGTTGGTGATCCAGTGAGCCTCAAGGGCCTTGATCCCGAAGTCGCCAAAGTTAAGCTCAGTGCCACCTTTGGCCTTGCCCTTCATCGAACCGCGTTGTACCTTGCGGTGGGGTATTCTCTTGGGAGACAGCATTTTATCTGCGATTTCCTTCCTGTCTACGGCGCTGGCCACCAGGGCGGCCGCCGGATTCAAGGGCCGGCTCCGGTATAGGTTGGCCAGGCAAGCGCTCGCCTTGGTAGACCCAGACCTTCACGCCGATCGAACCCATCGCGGTGTCAGCGGTG
>JAISGO010000005.1 GCA_031263025.1 Coriobacteriales bacterium | reverse complement strand
AATATCCTTTGCGAGAAAAGCATCAAACCCGCTCTTCCGCAGCTTAGACAGGACGGAATCAAGCGCGACCTTATCTGTCTCGATGATGATAGGGCTCATGAATGCTTGCAGCTCGGTAAATTCATTCAGTGTGCTGGTCTCCGTAATGGTTACACCAAGGTATTTGAAGTTATCACGCAATAAGCCGGCAACTTTTAAGACATCTTGGGAGAGTTTAGGAGAAAAAACGTTCTTCTTGAACAGCCCGTATACCCCGCGCGCTGCCCTGAAGGCCCTGCCTTCTTTAACCGCCTTGTCTATAGTCCAAGTAGCAGTGGCCGGCTTGATGCCCGCATTCTGCTCCAGAACATAGTCAACCAGTTCTCCGTTGGAGACGAACTGGTCTTTATACCGTTTTTCTACCACATCAAATGCACTCATAGTCATTTACCAATTACTGTTACTAAATACATTTTAGTCACAATAATTAGTTTTGTCCACCGCGAAAACCTATAACCCGAAAGTTAAGCCAGACCGCACAAGAACTGAGAACGGATATTAAAGAGCCGCCAAAGTGTGCATCGTCGAGAGGCATGGCGGCTTTAGTGAGTTCATCTTAACACAGAAACAAGAATTCATGTGCTGCTGAGAGATTATTGGTTCAGAATAGGAGGTATCAGGCCAATAACATTAAATACAAGCTGTTTATGCCATGCATGGGTGTTGTTATAGGACTTGCAAAGTCGTTTCACCAGCATAAAGGCTATGCGAGAGCAACAAAATGGTGTTTTAGACTGGTGCGGGTGAAAGGACTTGAACCTTCACGGGGCGAGCCCCATAGGCACCTGAAGCCTACGCGTCTGCCAATTCCGCCACACCCGCACATGTTCTACGATGCTGCGCGCTGGCGGACGTCAACACCGGATGCACCAGCCGCAGGCCAAGGGCTGGCCTAGATACGCAGTAGCGCCTGCTTATGATAACATAAATGTCTGATGTTAGCCCGTACTCCTAGAGGATTCAGAGACATTCTTCCGCCTGAGGCCGCCCAGCGTGAGCAGGTGGTCGGTGCGGTGAACCAAGTCCTAGCCCGGGCCGGATACCGGCCGATCGAGACCCCGACTTTGGAGCTTCTGCCGGTCTTGGAGGAGCTTGGGTCGATTACTACGACCCCTTTCCGGATGTTCGATCGCGACGGTGAGCTGCTCACCCCCCGCCCTGACGTCACCCTGCAGGTGGCACGCCTTGCCCAGGCCCATTACGAAGACAGCGACCTGCCTCTTAAGTTCCGCTATAACCAGCGGGTCTTCCGCGAGCAGGAGCGCGGTCGTGGCGACGTGCGCGAGTTCACCCAGATCGGGGTGGAAGCCTTTGGCGAGTCCGGCCGCCAGGCCGACTACGAGCTCGTCCAGGCCCTCCTTTCTTCCCTGGGAGCGGCCGGTTTGGCTGATTGCCGGGTGCTGCTTTGCACGGTGGACGTGCTGGCGGCCGTGCTCGCCTGGGCTGACGGCGGACCCGATTTCGATGTTGCAGTCAAGGCCGCCCTCCATGCCAACGACTTCGTGCACCTGGAGGAGCTGCTCGCTGCGGCTGACCTTGAAGAGGAGAAAAGGCGCGTGATCTGGGAGCTACCCCGCATCCACGGTGGCGACCAGGCTTTGGCCAAGGCCCAGGAGCTGTTGCGCGGTATCTACGACTGGAAGCTCTTCGCCGCCCTTTGGCAGCAGCTCAAAGGCAGCCAAGGCATGCTCGAGCTCGATATCGACTTCTCGGTGATGTCTAGCTTCGACTACTACACCGGCTTGGTCTTCGAGGCCTACGCACCGGGGCATCCCGGCATCATCGCCTCGGGCGGCCGCTACGATCATATGTTGGCCTGGCCGGCCGCAGGTTTTGCCCTTTATCTGGAAAACATCACGGAAGCCCTGAACGCCGATGACTGAGGCCCTCAAAATCGCCGTCCCCAAAGGCTCGCTTTACGCTGACGGCGTGCGCTGCCTGCAGAACGCCGGCCTCGACGTGCGCGGCCTGGCCCAGCCCGAGCGCCAGCTGGTCTTTTACAACCAAGGCGTGGAGTTCTACATCTTGCGTCCCACCGACGTGCCCACTTTCGTGGCCGCCGGCACGGTCGATCTTGGTATCTGCGGTAAGGACTCGCTGGTCGAGGCTGGCCTCAGTTTGGCCGAGCTGGTTGATCTGCACTTTGGCGCCTGCCGCTTCGTGGTGGCGCTGCCTGAGGGGCGTTGGCTGCCCCAGGGCGAGACCATCCGGGTCGCCACCAAATACCCGCATATCGCCGCCGCTCACTTCGCGGCCAAGGGCGTGCAGACCGAGATCATCAAGATGCACGGTAACGTCGAGCTAGCCCCCCTGGCCGGCATCGCCGACTGCATCGTCGACATCACCGCCACCGGGCGCACTCTGCGCGAGAACAAGCTCAGCATCGTCGAGGACGTGCTAGCGGCGACCGCCCGCCTGGTCGCAAACGTGGCCGCGCTACGGGTGGATAGCCGGGTGCGCGAGCTGGCCGATCAGATGCGTGCCCTCGTTTAAGCCAGAAGGTCTCACTCGGGGACACTTTATAAGGTGTCCCCGAGTGAGACCTAGGCGTCCCCGAAAATCCGAAAATCGAGAAGGAGGCAGAATGTTTTTCAAGGACATCGACTATCTGGCCCCGGACTTCAGTATCCAACATGGCGACGTCTTGGTGGAGGGCAAGGTCATCCGATCCGTCGGCCCGGCGGCGGGCGTCCCTGGCTCCGGTGAGGTCGTCAGCGGATCCGGCAAGCTGCTCATCCCCGGCCTCTACAACTGCCACACCCACATCCCGATGACCCTTTTGCGCGGCTATGCCGAGGGTCTGCCCCTGCAGAGCTGGTTGAACGACAAGGTCTTCCCCTTTGAGGCCAAGATCAAAGACCCCGACGCCTACTACGCCAGCCAGCTGGCAGTGGCCGAGATGTTACGATTCGGCACCGTCAGCTTCTCCGATATGTACGATTACTCCGACCAACGCGCCCAGGTGGTGCTGGAGTCCGGCATCAAGGCCAACCTCTGCAATGGTTTTACCGTCTTTGATGACCGTGGCTACGAAGAGACGCCTTACTACGAGATAGACAAACACATGGTCGCCGACTACCACGGCGCGGCTGCCGGCCGGCTCAAGGTCGAGCTCAACATCCATGCCGAGTACACCACCACCCCTAAGGTGGTCGAGGCGGTGGGGGAGGCCGCGCTGGCTTATGGTGTCGGCACCCACATCCACCTTTCCGAGACCAAAGCCGAGCACGAGGAGTGCAAACAGCGCCACGGTGGGCTGACCCCGGCGGCCTACTTCGACTCGCTGGGCTTCTTCCGCCAGCCTTGCATCTGCGCCCACTGTGTCTGGGTCACTCCTGAGGATATAGAATTACTGCAGGCACGAGGCGCCACTGCCGTGCTCAACCCGGCTTCCAACATGAAGCTGGGCAGTGGTTTCGCCCCGGTGGGCGAGATGCTGGCAGCCGGCCTCAACGTTGCTCTCGGCAGCGACGGTGTGGCCAGTAACAATAGTCACAATCTCTTCAAAGACCTCTATCTCTTGGCGATCGCCTACAAAGGCGCAAATCACGATCCTCTTTGCGTCAGTCCGGCCGAGGCCTTAGCCGCTGCCACTGTGAACGGCGCCGCGGCCCAAGGCCGCGCTACCGCCGGACAAGACCGCGACGGGCAGCCGGTCGCTCCGGGCGGTCAGATCGCCCCCGGCTATGCTGCCGACCTCTGTTTGCTCGACGTGAGCGGTCCTTGGATGCAGCCGGCCACCAACCTGCTCAATAACCTGGTCTACTCGGCCCAGGGCACGGACGTGCTGATGACCATGGTGGACGGACAAGTCCTCTATGACCGGCGTGGCCTTGACGCAGCTGACCCCGCCGCCTACAAGACCATCGACGTCGAGAAAGCTGCCGCCGAGACCGCTGCCGCTACGCAGAGGATCTTGAGCGCGCTTTAAGCTGATTGCGAGTTGTGATATAATTTCTGCTGTTCGTCCGTGGGGCTTTAGCTCAGCTGGGAGAGCGCATGGCTGGCAGCCATGAGGTCAGGGGTTCGAACCCCCTAAGCTCCACCAATTTTTCCTTATTCCCGCGAATCCAAGACCACCGAGACAGCCTTTGTTGCGTGGGTTCGAACCCTGAGAGGGCGAAGGCCGTTAAGAAAACATGCCTGTTGCATGTTTTAGGCCTGAGGTGCGCAGCAGCTTTGCTGCGGAGCACGTGGAGCGCGAGCGCAGCGAGCGATCTGCGAACCCCCTAAGCTCCACCAATTCTTTCGCTATTTGACACATTTGGCCCCATCGTTGCCCTTTATTACCGACAAGGCAACTATGGAAACGGGGACATCCTAAATAGCCTCGGGAAAATTCCGTATGACTAAACGCTCATAAGGCCATTTAGGGTGTCCCCGTTTCCATGCCGCGACCCCAATTGGGGTTATAGGAATGATGTAAGGCTAAGTTCACCTGGGGCAGGGCCCGCCTGCGAGTTCTGCAGCCGCAGAGCGGTTTGCGCAGAAAGTGAACAATTTGCGGCGAAGCCTGTCTGAGCAGGCGGGCCCTGCTCCAGGTGAGCATTCTGTTCTGTCTTAGCGAAACCGCCTAAGCCGCGCTTAGTCGTGTTTGACCTTGGCTAGGATCTGCTTGATCTGCATCTGGGTGAGCTCTTCAGAGTGGAAATGCACCCCTACGCTGCGACAGAGCTCGCTTAGAACAGGGTTCCAATAGCTGATCTGCCAGCGGTTCTCCTTTGTATGTAGGCAGGTGAAGCGGAGCAGCTCATGGCTGACGCGCTTGCCGTCGTAGGCATAGCTGAGCTCCTCTTCGATCAGGGCCATCAGTGCCCAGGCGGTCTCGCAGCAAACGAAATGCGAGGACAGGACGTCATCTTGGGAGTACTGGTCGGGCATGTAGTAGAGCAGTGGTTTGACGTGGCTGAAGACCTTGCGCGCCCAGAGCATCCGGCTATAGACCCGGCTAAGGCGCAAGAGGTCGGGGTAGGGGTGGTCGACCTCGAAAGTGGTCAGGCCATCGCAAAGGCGGCTGGCCCCATAGTAGTGTTGGTGGTGTTTGAGCGAATTATGTACACGGCAGTTCTCCAGGCTCCAGAAGCAGACCAGCTGTTGGCCGGAGCCTTCTGCTCGGGCCTTAGCCTTGAGCTCGGCGCTTTCGTTTTGCCAGTCGTTGTCAGCTGCCCACTGTAGCTGGTCTGGAGCGAGCTGTTCGGAGTTGACTGTGCGTAGGAATGTATCTTGGCCGTCCCCCAGCGGCTCTTGTACGCCATAGGAGTATCCGCGCGGATAGCCGTCCTTGTCGAAGCGCAACCTAATCCAGAGCGGACGTTGACAGCCGCTGCGCAGCCGGCTTTGGTGGGCCTCGCTGGCCTTAGTGGATTGATTGAGGTTGAGCTGGGCGTGGAAGACGTCGCTGAAAGTCTCATCTACCCTGTCCGGGGCCTGGGTCGACGGGTCAGCGGGGGAGACTTGGCCAGAGTTCGGGTCGGATACCCGCTCACGGCGGTAGCGGCTAAGACGCGTCTGCAAGAAATCGTTGAAACGGTCTTGGTATTCTGCGAAAAGGTGGAGCGCCCGGTAGACGTCTTGGTCGGAGAAGTCATGGCGCTCGAAGAAGAGACCGGTATTATAAGGGGTTTGTTCGGAGAAGTCCGGCTCCAAGATCCGCATCAACACGAACATGCGGAAGATAGCGTTGAGATCGAACATTAATTTATGCTTGCGCTGGACACGCTGCCAAAAACCGTTGATACCAAGTCGCTGGTAGTAATAGAGTGGAACCAAATAGCCGAGGTTCTTGGTCTCCACCCGGGGGGTGCTGGCGGGATGTTGGAGGGCGCTGATCTCATCGTGGACGTGTCCGAGTGCGGTCGGGTTGTGGTTGAGGCTCTCGACGACCTTGCGGAAGTGCTTCTCGGGATCCTTGTATTTCTTGGCCAGTTCGTCGATATAGCCGTAGGATTCATAGATCTTAGTGTGGCATTTGCCATCGCCATCGCGATAACCGTAGACGCAGGAAAGGTATTTGCGGCCGGTCTTCTTGTTATTGGTGCACTTCAGGTACATGATCCTTCTGCTCCGTGTAGAGGTTTAGCGGGTCTTTGTCTGCGATGTTTCCGAACAAAGAAGCATGATACCCCCCATCATAACATTTTGCAAAGAGTTTTTCTTAACTTTTCCTAACGAATCGCAGGTTTTACGCGACACTTTCATTTTATTGGGGCTACAATCAGTTTGTTTATTATTGGAAAGGAGTGTGAGCACATGGGTACTATGACGACGACTGCATCCGCAACAACCCTCTTGTTGGCGCGGTTCCAGTTCGCGATGGTTGTGTTCTTCCACTTTTTATTCGTCCCGATGTCGATCGGACTTGGTCTGTTCGTCGCCATCGCCGAGACGAAGTATTATCGGTCCGGCGATCCCAAAGACGCCGCGCTGACCAAGTTTTTGGCCAAGGTCTTCACGGCCACTTTCCTGATCGGTGTCGCCACGGGTATCACCATGGAGTTCTCCTTTGGCACCAACTGGGCCAACTATGCCCGTTTCGTCGGTGACATCTTCGGTGCTCCGCTCGCCGCTGAGGCCCTCTTCGCTTTCTTCCTGGAGTCGGTCTTCCTCGGTATCGTGCTCTTCGGTCGCAAGAAGGTGGGGCGTGGGGTTTACCTGCTCAGCACCTGGCTGGTCTGGATCGGCTCGGTTTTATCTGCCCTCTGGATCATCATCGCTGACTCCTGGATGCAGACCCCGGCCGGCTATGATATCTCGACCACGGCCAACGGCGCGGTCAAGGCGACCATCACCAACTTCTGGGCGGCTGCTTTTAACCCCTCTACCCTGCCTCGCTATCTGCACACGGTAGACGCGCTGCTGATCTTAGGCTCTTTCATTATCATGGCGATTGGCGCCTATTATCTGATCAAGGGCAAGAAGCCTGGCTCCAAGCATGCTCAGATGGCCGAGGGCGACCAGATCTTCTTCGGCCGCAAGCTGCTCAAGGTCGGCTGCATCGTTGGTATCATCACCGTTGTCTTGATGCTCCCCTTGGGCGACATCCAGTCTAAGGAAGTCATCGCCAACCAGCCCACTAAGATGGACGCGATGGAGGGGCACTTCACTGACGGCCCCCTGGGCGTCTCCCTGATTGGTGCCGGCAACGAGAACGCCTCCTTACAATTGCCGAGTTTTCTCTCCAGTATCCTGACCGGTGCTGGCGCGGCTAAGAGCTATCCTGGCCTTGACACCCTGAACAAGGGTACGGTCGACCTCAGCCAGTACAAGTCCTCTGGTATCACCTATACCAACGGCGTCGAGCCGACCAAGGGGCAGCAACCTAGCGCTGCCAACGGCAACCAGACCATCCCGGCCCAACAGCCAAGCAGCAACTACAACAACAACGGCTCTGCCAATGCCGCTACCCAAGCCGGCATCTCCAGCTCCTCGAGCGCCAATGCCACCCCTAGTGACTCACTCAATGCTGGCTTTACCTATCAGGTCTACCATCTGATGATCTTGATGTGGGTCTTGATGATTCTTTGGCTGATCTTCGCCTTGGTAGTGCTCAACCGCAAGAAGAGCTTTGAGGGCGGCAAGGTCAAGAAGTACCTCCTGATTTTTGGCCCCCTGCTTCCTTTCATCGCTATCCAGACCGGTTGGATGACCGCCGAAGTCGGCCGTCAGCCCTGGGTCGTCTACAACCAGATGCTGACCTCACAAGGTGTCTCCCAGTCGGTTAACGAGATCCAACTGGTCATCACCATCATCTTGTTTGTGATCTTCTATGTCATCCTCTTCATCGCCTGGCTGCGTGTCACCACCCGTCTGATCAAGAAGGGCCCGCAGCTGGAGTCGGCTGAAGAGTTGGCGATCATCGGTGGTAAGAAAGGCCGCGCGGCCCAAGCCGCCGCTGCCGCTGCCGCCCAGTCCGCAAAGGCAGGTGAATAGTTATGGATCTGCTGCAACTTCTTTGGTACGCCCTGGAAACCCTGGTCATCGGCGCCTACTTCGTGTTGGATGGCTTTGACCTCGGCTCTGGCGTGCTCTATCCTTTCATCGCCAAGGGCGAGCAGGAGAAAAGCATCGTGCGTCGGACCATCGGCCCCATCTGGGACGGTAACGAGGTCTGGCTGTTGACTGCTGGTGGCGCGCTCTTCGCGGCTTTCGCGCCGGCTTATGCCACTACTTTTTCCGGCTTCTACCTGGCTATCATGTTGGTGCTTTTGAGCTTGATCATCCGTGCGGTTTCGGTCGAGTATGCCAGCGTCGACCCCAAGTGGCACACCATGTGGCATGCTTTCTTCTTCGTTGGCTCGCTGCTGCCGGCCTTGCTCTTCGGCGTGGCCGTGGGCTGCGTGGTCGGTGGTGTCCCGCTCAACGCTGCCGGTGACTATACCGGCATCCCGCTCTTCGGCTTGATCAACCCATTCTCGCTCTGCTGTGGTTTGCTCAGCCTAGCGGTGATGATCTGCCAAGGCTGTGCTTGGCTGGCCTTAAAGACCCCCAAGGATTGCCCGGTGCAAGCGCGCGCGGCTAAGGCCCATCCGATCATGATCATCATCTCGGTGGTGCTCTTCATCCTCACCGGCCTGCTCTACTTCGTCGCTGTCAACCACGTCGCGAGCGTCAACCCGGCCCTCAACACCCATGGCTTCGCTGGGCTTTGCCAGTGGGTCTTCGTAATCCTGATCGTGGTCGGTGCGGTGGTCGCCTTGATCGCCACCTTGGCCAAGGCCCGGGTCTGGGCTTTCCTTGGCACTTCCTTGGTGCCCTTGGCCCTGGCTGGCCTGCTTGGTGCGACTTTGTTCCCCAACTTCGTGATCTCGACCGTCGACACCGCCACCAACACCATCAGCTTGGCGAGCGCCGCCGCTGGTGATGGCACCTTGGCCGCGATGACGGTGATTGCCTGCATTGGCGTCCCACTGGTTTTGATTTATCATATCATTGCCTATCGTATCTTCCGCGGCCGTCAGGTCGCTGAGAACGTCAACCCCGGGACTCAGGCGTAGGTTTTCGTTTTCCCACGCATAGGGGAGAGATTTTCACTGTGGGGACGGGGAGCGGATCGCTGATCTGCTCCCCGTTTTCTATCTACCGCTAAAACACTAAACTACTTGTATGAAAACACAACAAAAACAAAATACCAAGCCGGCCCGTCGCTTTAAGCCCATCACTTGGCTTTGCATCTACGCTATCGGGCTGGGTTTCGAGTTCATGTGCCGGGCCGTCGACTATGTCGGCTTCATCGACAACATCACCGTGCTGCCGGTAGTGGGCGGCATGGCCGCGGTCGTCTTCGTGCTCTTGGGGTTCTTCAAACTCCTGGCCGGGCGTGACCAAGGTGACACCCAGCGTATGGCCAACGCCAAGATCACCATCGTCTGTGGCGTCGTTATGCTGGGCATGTTCATGATGTTCAAGCCGATGATGATGATCTTCCTAGGGACGGTGGCATAAATGCAGATCAAGACCAAAGCCTTACAGATCGTCGCCGGGATCATTTGGATCATCGCTGGCCTCAACGTCTGCGCAATCGGTATCGAGACCGGCATCAACCAGTGGGTCTGGTGGGAGTGCGTGGCTTCTTTCGTGATTTTCGTCCTCTTCCTCCTGATGTTCCTCAAGATCACCGCCGAGAACGCCCGGCGGATCGAGCGCCTGAGCGCTGAGGAGCCCACCAAGAACGTCTTTCGCATGATGGACGTGCGTGCCTATGCGGTGATGATCTTCATGATCGCGCTTGGCCTGGTACTGCGTATCTTCAGTCTGGTGCCGATTTGGTTCATCGCTTTCTTCTACACCGGTTTGGGCGCAGCCCTGGGGGTGGCGGGGGTGGCCTATCTGGTGGTCTTCGTGACCGACAGCCTGCCCCGGTCTTAAACCTGGCTTAAAGCCAGCTTAAGGCCAGTGCCCAAAATCCGCCCCTGGGACACAGAATACGTGCGGAAGCGCAGCTGACATCAGCATAGGTAGCCTGCGACTTGACATCGAACAAATGTTCTGCTAATATGAGGCTATTGAATTTTTGTTCAGGTGTTGACAGATTGATTGGAGTAGTCAAATGGCGGACAAGATCGAAGCACTTAAATTCACCCTAGGCGAGGTCGAGAAGAAGTTCGGCAAGGGATCGATTATGCGTTATGGCTCGGATGGCCCGCGCATGGAGATCGAGGGCATCCCGACCGGGGCGCTATCCCTGGACGCGGCCCTCGGTATCGGCGGAGTGCCGCGGGGGCGGATCGTCGAGATCTACGGCCCCGAGGCAAGCGGTAAGACCACCCTGGCCCTGCAAATATTGGCCGAGGCCCAGGCGATGGGCGGGATCGTGGCTTTCATCGACGCTGAGCACGCCCTCGATCCGGTCTATGCCGCACGTCTGGGGGTCGATATAGATAACGTCTTGATCTCCCAGCCCGACACCGGTGAGCAGGCCCTGGAGATCTGTGACATGTTGGTGCATTCCAACGCCATCGACGCCGTCGTGATCGACTCGGTGGCGGCTCTGGTGCCCCGGGCCGAGATCGAGGGGGAGATTGGCGACGTCAACGTCGGCCTGCAGGCCCGCCTGATGTCGCAGGCCCTGCGCAAGCTGGCCGGCTCCCTCTCAAAATCCAACACCACCTGCATCTTCATCAACCAGTTGCGGGAGAAGATCGGCGTGATGTATGGCAACCCCGAGACCACTACCGGTGGCCGGGCCCTCAAATTCTTCTCTAGCGTGCGTATCGACATCCGTCGGGTCGACTACATCAAGCACGGCAGTGAGATCATCGGCAATCGAGTTCGGGCCAAGGTGGTCAAGAACAAAGTAGCACCGCCTTTCCGCCAGGCTGAGTTCGACATCATGTATGGCGAAGGCGTGTCCAAAGAAGGCTGTATCGTTGACTTGGCGGCCGAAGAGGGCATCGTCGAGAAAGCTGGCGCTTGGTATAGCTACAACGGTGAGCGCCTTGGCCAAGGCCGCGAGGCGGTCAAGGAAGTGCTGCGGGGAAATCCTGGCCTGATGGAGGAGATCGAGCTGAAGACCCGGATGTCCCTGGGCTTAATCGAGACCGAGACCGCCGATAATGCCGCCACGACGGGGGCGAATGCCAGCAGCAGACAAGCTGAGGGCATGGCAAAGGCTAACGCGACCGCCGAAAAGGCGCCCAAGGCCGCTGCCGCTAAGACTACTAAGTAACAGGGTCCAAGATGGCCGACGAAGCCTTCAACAAGCTCCTTCAGCTAATCAGTTATCGCGAGCGCTCGACCAAGGAATTGGTCGAGCGCTTGTCCAGAGCGGGTTTGGACGCGCGCGGTAGGGGTGAGCCACGCTTCAGTGCTGCTGAGATAGAGAGGGCAATCGCCCGGGCCACGCAGGCAGGCCTTGTCGACGACAAACGTTTTGCCGAACTTTACATCCGCTCCAAGCAGGCGTCCGGTTGGGGACGCCGTAAAATCGAGAACGGCCTCTCGCGTGCTGGTATCAAGCTCGCTGAAGAGCCTGGCTATCCAGACGCTTTCTTCGATAGTGACGACCTTGAGCTTGACCGCGCCAAAAATGACCTTGCCCATTACCACAGCCACGCCAAAGATCAATATGGTGCTAGGTTGCGTCATTTGCTCTCCCATGGTTTTTCCTACGACATCGCCAAACAGGCGATTGCCGCTAGCTGAACAGGTACACAGCCACACCCGCAGCACCTTAGGGCTCCGCCTTGGGCGGCGCCTTAGGCTAAACTAATAGTATGCGCATCATCGCAGGTAAATATAAGGGCAAGGAAATCAAGACTGTGGATTCTAAGGCCACGCGGCCGACTACGGCCAAGGTACGTGAAGCCTGGGCCTCAGTGGTTAGTGGGTATTTTGATTTTGATTTAAGCGGGTTGCGGGTCCTGGATGCTTTCGCCGGTAGCGGCGCACTGGGTCTTGAGCTCCTGTCGCGTGGGGCCGAAGCGGTCATTTTCTGCGACAAGTCGCCTGCTGCGATCAAAGTGTTGCGGCACAACTTGGATAATCTGGGAGATGACTGGGCGCTTCGCCATAGTCAGGTGTTACAACGCGACATGTTGCATCAGCATGTACCTGTACCTGACCTTAACGGCTCGCTGCTTCAAGGTAGTATCGCCAACGTGACGGTCGAACCAGGGGGACAGGCCTATGACGTGGTCATCTTGGACCCACCTTATGTGGTAAAACCTGCTGCCTTGGCCCATTTGCTCGAGCTGCCTGGTCTGGTCAGCTACGAACATGCTAGTAGGTCAAACTATGACGATGAACGGATATTCGCCACTAAGACCTATGGTAGGATCGCGATTTCTTTCTTAAGGAGTTTATTTTGAGTAAGGCTTTGGTTCCAGGTACTTTTGACCCTATCACTTTGGGGCACCTTGACGTGATCGAGCGTTCGGCCCATATCTTCGAACAAGTCGTGGTGGGCGTGGCGGCCTCTCCTTTTAAAGGTCGGGGCCCTCTGTTCAGCCTCGATGAGCGGGTGGCCTTGGCCCAGCAGGCGGTGCAGACGGCGATTGGGGCGAAAGACTCCGCCTTGGCCGCGCGCGTTCAAGTCCAGCCTTTCACCAAGCTCTTAGTCGACTTCGCCGCCGAGATCGGCGCCGATGCGATCGTCAAGGGCTTGCGCGCGGTGACCGACTTCGAAGCCGAGTTCCAACAGGCCTCCCTCAACTACGAGCTCAACCCCAACCTGGAGACCATGTTCATCATGGCCTCACCGGCTAATATGTACCTCTCTTCCTCTGTGGTAAAAGAAGTCGCGCAGGTCGGTGGGCGGATCGCCCAATGGGTGACGCCGGAGGTGGCCGAGGCCCTGCAGGAGAAGTGCCGTGAGCTTTGACATCGCTGACCTCAACCCCCAACAAAAAGCGGCGGTTGAGTGCATAGATGGCCCTTTGCTGCTCTTCGCTGGCGCGGGTACCGGCAAGACCCGGGTCTTGACCTATAGAATCGCCCACTTGATCGAGGATCTGGCGGTGCCACCCTGGCAGATCCTCGCCATCACCTTTACCAATAAGGCAGCGGCCGAGATGCGGGAGCGACTTGGCCTGCTTTTAGCTGATTCGGAGCGGGGCATGCGCGGGCTCTGGGCCCTGACTTTCCACTCTTTCTGTGTCCGGATATTACGCGAGAATGCAGAGCTCATTGGTTACACCCCTCACTTCACCATCTATGATGACGATGATTCGAAACGTTTAGTGAAGGAGATATACGCGGCCCTTGGCATCGACAGCAAGCGCTTCCCCCTCAATGCCCTGCGCGGCCAGATATCCAAGGCCAAAAACGAGCTCTTGCTTGCCGCCGATTATGCCGAGCAGGCCGGTGGCGCTGGCGGCTATCCTAAATTAGTTGCTAGGGTCTACGCTGAGCTCCAAGCCCGTTTGCATCGGGCCGACGCGATGGATTTCGATGACTTGCTGGTCAATGCCTATCTCCTGCTCAAGCAGAACCCGACGGTGTTGGATGGCTATCAGGAACGCTTCCGCTATATCTCGGTGGACGAGTACCAGGATACCAATCATGCCCAGTATCAGATCTCACGCCTGCTCGCGGCTAAATACCAAAATATCATGGTGGTGGGCGATGATGATCAGTCTATCTATTCTTGGCGTGGCGCCGATCTGCGTAACATCTTGGAGTTCGAGCAGGATTACCCCAAGGCCACGGTGATGAAGTTAGAGCAGAACTACCGCTCCAGCGCCAATATCCTCGATGCCGCCAATGCCGTGATCGCTCACAACAACGAACGCCGCCCCAAACACCTCTTCTGCGATAGCGGCAAGGGGGCCAAGGTCAAGCTCTACCAAGCCCAGAACGAACGAGATGAGGGGCGCTATATCGCCTCCGAGATCGAACGTTTGACGGCGACAGCAGCGGACACGATGCCGCCGTCCGCACGGCCTCCGCAGAAAGGAGCCGGAGGAGTAGGTCCACACTCTTACAAACTGTCAGATTTTGCGGTATTCTATCGCACTAATGCCCAATCCCGGGTGCTCGAGGACATGTTCTTGCGGGCTGGCTTGCGCTACAAGATATATGGTGGCACCCAGTTCTTCGCGCGCCAAGAGATCCGGGATGTGATGGCCTATCTCAAGGTGGTCGTCAATCCTGCTGACGGCATCTCGGCCAAGCGCATCATCAACGTGCCCCGGCGTGGCATCGGCAAGACCAGTGTGGCCAAGATCGAGCAGATCGCCGCAGAACAACAGTTGACCTTCCTGGAGGCCTGCGCGCAGGCCCTGGCCGAAGGTATCCTGAGTCCAGGAACGGCGCAGAAACTGGGTGATTTCTTGAAGCTTTTGCGCGAAGCTGTGACCTGGCAGGGGGATTTGCGCCAGGTGGTGGAGCTAATCGTTGACAGAGCCGGCCTGATTGCAGCCTACGAGGCTGAGAACAGCGACGAGGCTAAGGCCCGGGTCGAGAATATCATGGAGTTCTTCGGCCAGGTAGGGGAGTATGCCGAAACCCATGTCCGGACGATCGAAGAGGCAGGGGCGGGGGCAGGGGCCGAATCGGGCGAGCAGGAGGCTGCACCTGCCGGGGATCTCGTGCCTATTTCAGAACCAAGCGATACCGCTGACCAATTGGCCGAGTTTGTAGAGTGGTTGGCCCTGCGCTCCGACCTCGATACGCTTGACGCCGGCGAGGACTATGTGACCTTGATGACGGTGCACGCGGCCAAGGGTTTAGAGTTTCCGGTGGTTTTCATGGCCGGGATGGAGGAATCTATCTTTCCCCACATGGCCTCACTAAGTGAGGGCAAGGGCAAGGTCGAAGAAGAGCGGCGCTTGGCCTATGTGGCGATCACCCGTGCCAAGGAGCTACTTTACCTGGTCTATGCCCGCACCCGCTCGTTGTTCGGGTCGACCTCAGCCAATCCGGTCTCGCGTTTTGTGCGTGAGATCCCAGTCGAGCTCTGCGAACGTGAGGGGGTGGGAGCGAACGGCTTTGCCGGCTTCAACCAAGCGAAAAGGGGCGATCGTCATGGTATGTACGACGTTGGCAGCTTCCAGGGCGGGGCTGGCCCGAGTACGGACGGCGGCCATGTCTTCGGCGGCGGCGGTGGCAAGAAACAGAAAGCGGCGCCGATCCTCTACCAGGTGGGCGACCAGGTCAACCACAAGACTTTCGGTCATGGTGTCGTCGCCCAAGTCAAAGGTGACATGCTCACCATCCAGTTCGACAAGTTGGCAGCGCCCAAGAAGCTCTTGCCAGCCTATGCGCCGATGGTGAAATTGTGAGAGGCCCTAAGCTAAAATGAAGATAGCCACCTGCCCCCGTAGCTCAGTGGATAGAGCACAGGTTTCCTAAACCTGGTGTCGGGCGTCCGATTCGCCCCGGGGGCACCATCCTTTTTTGTTATTTGGCACATTTCGCGTCCCTGCGTGCTCGAGTACTTCAGTACACTGCGCGCGCAGACACGCGAACTGCACTCAATAACAAAAATACTCCTCAACTGGTTTGGCACATTTCGCGTCCCGAGGTTCGTGTTAATCCCGGATCTGCCCGTCGCCCTCGAGCAGGTACTTGGTGGAGGTGAGGGCCGCAGCTCCCATCGGGCCGCGGGCGTGGAGCTTTTGGGTGGAGATGCCGATCTCGGCGCCAAGGCCGAACTCCCCACCGTCCGAGAAACGGGTAGAGGCGTTGGCATAGACACAGGCCGAGTCGACTCCAGCGAAAAATGCCTGGCAGGCAGTGTAGTCGCGGCTGAGGATGGCTTCAGAGTGGTGGGTGCTGTAGTGGTTGATATGCGCAATGGCCTGGTCGAGGCCATCGACCAGTTTGAGCGAGATCTCCAGACCGAGGTACTCTCGCCCCCAGTCATCGTCATCAGCTGGACAGACCAAGGGGCTGCCATCGGCGGTGGCAAGCCCTGACCAGGCCTCAGCTGGCTTGTAAGTCGGGTCAAGGTGAACCCTCACCCCAGCAGCGGTCAAGGCATCAAGCAGGGGCGGTACGAAACGGTCGGCGACCGCGCGATCGACCAAAAGCGATTCACAGGCGTTACAGACCCCGGGGCGCTGAGTCTTGGCGTTGAGGACGATCGGTATGACTAAATCGGGGTCGGCGGCTCGGTGCACATAGATATGGCAGTTGCCGGCGCCGGTCTCGATTACCGGCACCTGGGCCTGTTCGACCACGCTCCTGATCAGGCCGGCGCTGCCCCGGGGAATGAGCAAATCGACCAGCCCATGTGCGCCCATCAGCTCGTTAGCGGCAGAGCGCTCAGTGGTCTCGATGGATTGGAGCCAGCCGGCCGGTAGGCCAGCCTCGACTCCGGCGTCATGGAGGATTCGGCTAAGGCAGAGGTTGGAGTGGATGGCGAGCGAGCCGCCGCGCAGGACGAGGGTGTTGCCGGTCTTGAGGCAGAGGCCGGCGGCGTCGGCGGTGACGTTAGGGCGGGCTTCGTAGATTATCGCCACCACCCCCAGCGGCACCCGGATCTGGCGTAGTGCGATGCCATTATATAGACTGCGACCGCTCACTACCTCGCCGAGCACCTCGGGCTGGTCGGCGACTTGTTCAAGGGCAGAAGCCATCTTCGCGATGCGCTCAGTGGTCAGGAGCAGGCGGTCGACCAGGGGCTCGGCCGTGTCCTTGGCGCGGGCGGCCGCAACGTCTGCGGCGTTGGCGGCGATGATCTCGGCACAGTTGTCGCGCAGGGCCTGGGCCGACTGTCTAAGAGCGGACTTGCGTTGGGTGGCGCTGAGCAGGGCGAGTTTGGCGCAGGCCGCTTTGGCGCGTTGGAGTTTTTCGATGACTTCGGACATAATGAGGTGTTCCTTTCTATTGCGAGGTATTGCGGGGACACTCTAAACGGATTAGCTATTGATAACGAATATATTAACCTGTCATTAGTTATTTAGAGTGTCCCCGATGGGGTGGTAAATGAAAACTAGGCTATTTAGAGTATCCCCGTAGGCGGGCATTTCTTGTGCCACTCATTCAAAACGGGTGCCAATCGGCTTGCCGCCCGCCGCGTCGAGGATGGCGCGTTCGCGGCGGCCGTTACAGATGACCAAGGGGATGTGCGCATCGAGTAGGCTGGCGGCCGCGTCGAGCTTGGTGGCCATGCCACCCGACCCACGGTAGGAGCCGGCGCCGGTGGCAGCGTCACGCATCGGTTGGTCGATTACGCTGACTGACGATATCAAATTGACCGCTTCCGCGCTGCGTGGGTCGCCATCGTAAAGTCCCTCGACGTCGCTTAAGATGATCATCAAGTCGGCCCGGATCAGGATTGCGACCGCCGCTGCGAGGCGGTCGTTGTCGCCGAAACGGATCTCTTCGACCGCGACGCTGTCGTTCTCGTTGACCAGCGGGATCGTGCCCATTTCGAGCAGGGTATCAAAAGTGCCTTGGGCCAGCTCACGGGAATCCGAATGGGCTAGGTCGCGGGAGCTGAGCAGTACCTGGGCAATCTTTATCTCGTAGGGCCAAAAAGCGCGGAAGTACTGCTTAATCAGCTCAGGTTGTCCGACTGCGGCGGCAGCCTGGCCAAGCGGGATCTGGTCAGTGCGCTCGGGCGGCAGACCTAAGATCTCCAAACCAGCCACCATCGCGCCGGAGGTGACCACCACTATCTCGCAACCCTGCTGGCGTAATGCTGCCACCTGGGTGGCGAAGCGCACCAGATAGGCGGCATCGATCCGACCCTGTGCATTGGTCAGGGTCGAGGTGCCGATCTTGAGGACGATGCGGTGGGGAAATGTAGTTACAGACATAGTGGCATTATACCGGGTGTGGCTAGCTGACCTGGGCGTTGCCAAAACGACTGGCCATGAACTGGTCGGGGAAGAGGCTCTGCATGTTGCGTTCCATCGGAGTGTTGACCGGATTGCCCTCCAGACGCTGATGGTAGTACCAGCCAGCGGTGATGGTCATCACGACGTCGATGAGCAGCAGGATGGAGGCAATCGCGGTGATGCCGATGCGCACCCGTTTAGGAATCAACGCGATCAGGCGCAGGACGATAGGTAAGAGCAGACGGATCCATAATACCCCGAGGATGCCCCAGGCGATGCCGAAAGCGATATCAGTGTGTCCGCCGATGTTGCCCCACTTGCCGGTGTAGTCCCAGCTCACCACCCCAAAAGCGCTTTGCAGCAAAAAGCCGCAGAGCCATTCGAAAGCCATGCCGGTGATACCCGAGACGGCGAAGATGATGATCACGTTCTTGTCCCAGAGGCGGTTGAGTAAGCAGGTGAAGAGCACCGCGCCCAGGCCGTAGATGGGGGAGAACGGCCCCCACACCAGTCCGGCCCGGCTTGCGGTCCAACCGAAGACCAACCAGCAGTAAAGCTGTTCGATGAGAAGCCCGATTATCGAGCAGATTACGAAGATCCAGAAGAGGTTGAAGTAGGTGATTTTGATATAACCGCGATGTTCCTGTTCGCTGCGCACCTGGCGATAGCGATGGAGGAAGCCCAGCCAACCGCGCTCGCGCGGCTCGGGGGCTTTGGCGGGCTTTCGTGTCATCGTTTGTTTGCGTTTAACCCAAGGGAGTTTGGCCCATGCCACTTTGACCCGATTGCCTAAGCCAGGCTTTCCCGCGCTCTGGCTGTTCGCGCTGGGCCGGCGGGGGCGGTTGCGCTTCTGTTCGAGGTTCTGCTTAAGGTCGTTCCACATGCTGGGCTTAGTGGTGGGCATCCGCCAAGAACGGGATTCGGTCAGGGTAAGCGGGGCGCTCGGGGCACTGGCTTCGGCTTGCATGGACGCGTTGGGGGCAGCCTGGACGGGTGCGGAGAAATACCGTGTCGGCGCTTCGCTGGCTTGATCCGCGTTCTCTAGATCTGTGACAGCGTGTGGAGCAGCCGTTGCCTGTTGGCCTACAGTTGGTGTTTGATAGGGTGCAGCGACCGGCACCTGGACAAGGGGGACGTTGGGGGAGCGGGTTTGGAGGTAGGGCTGGACGCTTTCGGTGTAGGGTGTGGGGGCTGGGGCTTCTAGATGGGCCACGGTAGTCGAGTTCGTCGCTTGGGCGGCAGCGGTTGTGGTAGGTTCGGGTTCGACCCGCGGTGGTGCGATGTAGCTGGGGTTGCTATAGCGGCGCCGCGAGGCAAGGGCGGCCGCAGCGACTTGGCCAGAAGCCTGCTCGAGGGGCCTTGTTTGCGGGGCCTGGGGAGCGCTTGTCCCGGCCCCCTGCTGTAGCGCCTGCGCAGGGTTGGCTCGTGCGGGATCATAGGCCGGCTGTGACTGGGGCGAGGGGACGGTTTGCCGGGGGCCTGTGGTCTGGTCATCCAAAGCAGGCTCAGGGCGGGGGTAGAAACGCACCTCGACCTGGCCTGGCCTGATTGAGGTTGGGCGGTAACTCGTGTTGGGGGCGACCGGCGGCAAGTCCAGGGGCGGTTCGGGGGCGGCCGAATAGCCAGGCGCCCAAGCAGCGTTTGTGGCCGGGTGGATCATGGGCTCGGGGTCGGGGTAGGGCAGGCGCAGGTCGTTGATCGGCAGCAGGGTGATCTGGGCCGGCGAGGTGATAGTAGGCTCGGGTAATTGCTCTTCGGCATCGACCAAACGGATATGCGAGAGGTCGTCGGCCTGAGGGGGGATCGGGGTGCTGATGTGGGCCGGCGGCAAAAGGTACTTGGAGGCGGCTTGCTCAAAACGTTGGTTCAGGTACTCGGCCTCGGCTTGGGTGGCGGCGTTTTCCGCATAGGTGTACATGGGGTTGGCGGTAGTGGCGCCAGTCGGTGTGGGCACGGCGTCGACGGGATAGCCGGCTTGGGCGCCGGGATAGGCGGTCGCATTTGTGGTCGGCTCGGGATAGGTGGGGCCAGGTGCCCCTATCCGGTCGGGGTTGTTTCCCGGGCCAGGCTCTCCCTGGGAGTGGCCCGGGTCTTGGGCCCGGTAGGTATTGGGGGCGGTCGCCGTCTGGGCTTGGCCGGGAGGTTCCGAGATGGCTTGGGCTCGCGCAGGACGAGAAGCGGTTGGTGCTTGCTGTGCTGGCTCGGGACTGTAGGTGGGGGTGAAGCTGCCCTGGTTGGGGAGCTGGCCGTAGCTGTCTGCGGGGGACTGGCTGAGACCGGTATCGACGTTGATCAGTTGGAGGGCGGGATTTTGCGCGGGAGCGTCGATGGAGGAATCCTGGAAAGCAGGCTGGGGATATTGTTCTTGGTAGGGCGGCGTGTTCGCTGGGATTTGGGGATCGGCTGGGGGCGCGCTGTATTGCTGTTGCCAGGCACTGGCGGCGTCCGCGTCGATCTCGATGATTTCCTCGATGGGGCTCGGCCGGTTGGGATGCGATGCTGGCCTTGGCGTAGCTGTTGCAGGCGCTGTTAGGGGGTTTTGCGCAGGGCTTGGTGGGGCCCCTCCGGTTTGGCCCGGAAAAGCGCCAGCAGGCGAGGAAGTGGCCCGCACAGTCGAAAAGCCCGTACCGGCCATATCATCTTGCAGGTGAGAATGGTTGTTCGGGTTGGTCAGATGCGAGGTCGAGAGGTCGGGGTTAAGATGTCCGGCCGGATTGAGGGAGAGGGGGTTGGCGGGGAGGTCGGGGATGGCGGAGGAGACAGCCGGATTGTAATCAAGAGGATTGCTCGAAGAAGTGGGAGCAGGCTCGGCAGCTGCTGGCTGGTTGGTAGGGGCGACCACAGAAGAGTCAACGGTGCGGGAAATCCCCTGGCGGTAAGCCGCTTTAGCGGCGTCAGGGGCGGAGCCCAAAGCCGCCGCGTCCACGTGCGCAGGATCGGCGTATATGGCAGCTTGAAGGGGAGGGGTGGCGTGCTGTGGGCTGTAGGAGTCGGGCATGATGGGGTATTAGTCAGCAGGTCCTTGATAGTCAGGACAGACGGCATTGATGATGGCGGCGCTCAGCACCTGACAAGCGAGTTCGGCCAAGGTATCGAAAGGCAGCTCGACCTCGCCATCGCTCATGCAGAAGATGGCATCGCCGTCAAAGCTGCTGTGACAGGGGCGGATGGTGAGGGCATAGGCGTCATGGGCGCGCATGGCGAGTTGGTGGTTTTCGAGTTTGCTGAGGCGGGCGTTAGTGGTGATGCAGGAAATAGTGGTGTTAAAGGGGGGCAGAGGGGCGTCAGGGTCGAAGCCGGTCTGGCCTGGTTGGTGTGGGCGAGGCGCTGTGGCCTCGGCGCCGGCGGCAGCCCCCGCCATCGCATAGAGGGCCTCTTGGCCGAGCGGTTGGCCAGCCAAAAGACTGCCGTCATAGGGATCGTAGATGTTGCCGAGGGCGTTGACCGCGCTGACCGCGCAGATCTGGAGTCCACCTACTTGTAAGGAAGCTGCACCGAGACCGGAGGGCGTGGCTTGCTCCATGCCGAGGAGCTTGCCCACGGTCGCGCCGGCGCCGGCGCCGACTGACCCGGTACTGAGCAGGGGCATCGCCTGGGCGCAGGCGCTCCAGCCGTTGTCGCTGGTTGGCCAGCTGAAATCGCCGACCTCAAGATCGTAGAGCGAGGCTCCGCAGACAATCGGAACCACCTGGTCGCTGCCGCCGGCTGCCTTGAAACGGAAGCCGCAATCGTGTTGACGTAGCCACTCCATCACGCCCTGGGCACAACCGAGGCCATAGGCGGATCCGCCGGAGAGGAACACTGCGTTGATACGTTGGACGGATTTTGCCGGATCCAGTAGGTCGGTCTCGCGGGTGGCTGGCGCTGCGCCGCGCACGTCGACGCCGGCAAGGGCACCGGCCGGACGCGGCGCCAGGATCACCGTACAGCCGGTGAGTTTTTCAGAATCGGTCCAGCTGCCCATACGGAAGCCAAGGGGCAAGACCGCGTTATTCCCCATTTTCATACCCATAAGTATACCTAATCGTAGCATTTCCATAGGTTATATCCTGCATATCCGGTAAATCTACCGGTATCTGCAGAGGGCAGGTGATCAGCGGATTAGCCGGCGATGATACCTTGGTAGACCCCTTCGATGCGATGCACGCTTTCGCGCAGGGAGTAGTCGATGGCTAAGCGGGCGTAGCGGGGGCGCCAGGAGGTACGCAGACGGGGGTGCTCGAGCCAGAAGTCGATCTTTGCGGCCAAGTCAGCTGGCTGGTCGTGGCGAAAGACGCTTGACTCAGTAAGGGCGAACTGTGAGGAGGCCGAGAGCGGGCTGTCGCTGATCAGGGGTAGCGCCGCGCAGGCACAGGCTTCAAGGCAGCTTAAGCCCTCGATGTCGACCAGGGCGGGGTGGAGGTAGAGGTCGGCCTGCTGCATCAAGGAGACCAGCTCGTCTTGTTCGCGATAGCCAAGCTCTAGCCGCAGACCCAAGCGCTCGGCCTGGCGGCGCAACTTTTTCTCGAGTGGGCCGCGGCCGGCGATAAGTAGTTTGATCTGTTCGCGATGTTGACTGAGGGCGATTGCCTCGAGTACGGTGTGCTGGGATTTTTCCGGCGCCAAGCGCCCGACGCAGAGCAGGCGGAAATCATTCGGACTGTCTTGGGCACTGTTCTCAAAGGACGCTAACGGGACAGGGGGCGTGAGGGATGCTGCTTTCTTTGAAGCGGCCAAATCCAGCTCTTGGGGTAGTGGCCGAAAGGCCGCAGGCACTCCGTTTGAGACGACGTGCAACTGGGCTTTGAAACCATGTCGGCGCAGTTCGTCTGCGATCATCTGGGAAGGACAGTGGATATGTTGATATTTTTGGTAGAAGAGCCGGCGCATCGCGGCATAGGCCAAGCTTACCGCTTCAGGCCAGTGTCTGAGGCCAAGGTTGTAGGTGATGTTCTCGGGCTGGATGTGGAAAGCGGCCAGGACGGGCACCTTGAGCTCGGCGGCGATTCGGCCACAGGCGGCTTCCATCGGCCACGCCTCATAGATATGGAGGATGTCGGCGCCTGTGAGCGCCCGCCTGATCACGGTCTCAGCAGGGCGGGCGATTGCGGTGCCCTGACGATGGGCAAGCCAGCTGATTAGGGGGATATGGAATTCTGGTACGTGATAGTAGGAGATACCGCTTGCGGAATCCGTGCCGTCCCGGCTGGGGTCACCGGCGCAGACCACCCGGACTTGATGTCCGTCCTCGATCAGTTGGTGGGCAAAGCGCCGGGCTGAGATCAGGGTGCCGTTGTTGGTGGCGCCGCTGAGCAACTGGTCCATCAAGTCGATGGCGATGCAGACGATCATCGAAGGCTTTGCCTAAGGCCGCTTAGTGGCCGGGGTGGAGGGTCGGCGGAAGTACCTGAGCCAAGCCGAAGAGCTTGACCGAGAAATGCCCACGCTGCTCGGGGCTCAGCCAAAAACGTAGGATGATGAGGACGGCGATGACGCAGAAAGCGCCCAGGATGGGTGTGCACACCCCAAGCCCCCACATCAGGAAAGGGCTGGCCAGATAGGAGACGATGCTGCGATAGAAGGTCGAAGGGATGCAGAGCACCAAGGAAAGTCCGATGTAGATGACGGCCAGGGCGCAGAGCGGCTGCCAATCCGGGAGTAAACCGATAAGGACGCCGAAGCAGACCGCGATGGCCTTGCCGCCCCTCAAGCGGAAATACAGGGGGAAAAGATGACCCAGCACCGGAGCCAATAAGACCGGGGCGACAAGCCAGCTCGCGCGGGCGCCGGGGCCCGCCAGATAGCAGTAGAGGATGACCGGGAGGGCGCCCTTGGCTAGGTCGGCGACAACGGTGAGCATGCCACAGCCGACGCCGCCGTATTTAAAAGCGCTGACGGTGCCAGGGTTGCGGTATTCGCCGTTTGGGAAGACCGCGCTACGGCCCAGTGCACGGGCGAAGACCCGGGCATAGAGCACGCTACCGGAAAGGTAGCCGGCGATGGTGAAGATAGCCGCTAGCAGCATTTGTGTTCTCTTGTTCTCCCCTGTTATGCGAACGATTAGAAAATTCTGTACTCTTACATATGATAGCATTCTGCCGCATATTCACCCTGCATGGCCACTTGGAAGCGACGCTTTGGCTACGACCTCCTATAATCAAGGAAGACAGAAAGCAGGTACAGAAGTTGGATACTACAAGAGAGCGGACCGTGCTGGTGGTCGGCCACCGCAACCCCGACAACGACTCGATCATGAGCGCGGTCGCCTATGCCGACCTCAAGGCCCAGGTCGACCCCGACCACGATTATCGGGCAGTGCGCCTGGGACCGCTCCCGGCAGAAAGCGCGTGGTTGTTGGAGCGTTATCGGATCTCACCGCCGCCGGTGATCGCGCATGTCTACGGTCGAGTCGAAGACGCCATGACGGCCGAGCCGGTAGCGGTGGACGAGCACGCTACCATCCTCGAAGCCGGCTTGCTCATGCGGGCGCGGGGTATCCGTGCCTTGGTGGTCACGACCGGGCCTGATAAGGCCTATCGCGGTCTTTTCTCCAACCGGATGCTGGGCGACCTCTTCATCTCCAACCTTGACGCCCATGAGAGCCGTGAGGATCTGCTTGGCCAGGAGGTCAAAGACCACCTTGACGACAGCGCCCTGATGCTCAAACCCGACGTGCTCTTGCACGACGCCAAGGAAGACATCCTCAATTCAAAACTACGTCAAGCGGTGGTGCTTGATGACGACGGCAGCTGTGTCGGTATCATTACCCGTACCGACATCGCACGCACGCCACATCGGCGCGTCATCCTGGTCGACCACAATGAGCAGTCCCAGGCCGTGAGCGGGATCGAGGAGGCAGTGGTGATGGAGGTGGTAGACCATCACCGGATCGGTGACATCCAGACGGCCTCGCCGATCCAGTTTCTGGCGATGCCCCTGGGCTCGACCGCGACTATCGTGGCTTTGGAGTTCCGTCGGCATGGCGTCGAGCCGCGTAAGGCGGTCGCGGCCTGCCTGCTCTCAGCGGTCTTGACTGATACCGTCCTGCTCAAGTCGCCGACAGCGACCGAGCAGGATGCCAAGGTAGTGGAATGGTTGGCGGGTTTGGTCGGAGTGGAGTGGCACGATTTCGGTATGGAAGTCTTCGCCAGCCGCGACGCGGCCGAACCGCCGACCCCGGAGCGCATCCTAGACGGTGACGCCAAGGAGTATGAGTTCGGCGATAAGCGGGCCTTGGTGGTGCAGTTTGAGACAGTCTCCCTGGACAGCGTGATCGGTTTGGCCGATGATCTGCAGCAGGCCATGGTGGAGCGGGCGGAGCAACACGGTTATGATTTCATCGTGGCGCTCTTGACCGACGTAATCAAAGAAGGCTCGCAGTTCTTCGCCTGTGGCGACGTGCGTACCGTGGAGCGGGCTTTCGGCTTTGACCTATCTGGTGGCAGCGTTTGGGTGCCGGGGATGCTCAGCCGCAAGAAACAGGTGGTTCCGACCCTGACTGAGCACGTCAGCTAGATTAAGTGGGGACACCCTAAATCGCCAGACCCCATATGGGGTGTTCCCGCTTAATCGACCCAGCGCACGCTTTCATCAAGGCTGCGGCGCGGGCTCTGCAATCGGTTGAGGCCGCGGGCGGGGTCGGCGTAGCCGAGCGCGAGGCCGATGGTGACTTCTAGGTTATCCGGGATCTTAGCGACGCGGTGGACTATCTCCGGGAAGATAGTCAAAGTGTAGGCGGCGATCGAGTCTATACCGAAGTCCTGGGCGGCCAGCATCAGGGTCTGGGCGTAGGCTCCTAAGTCGTAGAGCGACCAGTGCCCGAGCGCCTTGTCCATACAGGGATAGATGATCGCCGGCGCGTCAAAGAGCGCCTGGTTCTGGCGGCCGAAGCTCTTGAAGTCCTCGCCACAGTCGCGCTTCTGGGCTTCGCGCAGATCCGCAGTGCCGGCCTTACAATAGTCCGTCCAATGCTTGGGTGGGTCTAGCTCCGGGCGGCCCGGCTGTCTCTGCTCATGCGCCTCTTGGAAAGCTGCACGCAGTTCTGCGACCGCATCGCCGCTGAGCACGAATGTCTCCCAGGGCTGGGTGTTGGCCCAGGACGGGGTGCGCGCCGCCGCCGCCAGGATGGTCTCTAGGGTGTCTTGTTTGATTGGATTAGGTAAAAAAGCGCGTACGCTGCGCCGGGCCTCGATGGCTTCGATGGTGTCCATATGCTCTCCTTACGCGAGGTAGTGACAAGCTTGTTATAGTACAAAGCCACCGGCGCAGACCGGATTAAAAAAGGCGCCCCGCAGAGCGCCTTTCGTTTTATTGAGAATAACGGGGACACCTTAAATCGCCTAGGAGCGGTTGGCGAATGAGTAGAACCAAACGAGGCGATTTAAGGTGTCCCCGGTGGAGGAGACTTGAGGGTCTGGAGTGTTTCTTACAGCAGTTCGTCGATCGCCGGGGCGATCTTGTCCGGGGTGATGCCGGGGCCGAAGCGGCGCACGGCGTTGCCATCCTTGTCGATCAGGAACTTGCCGAAGTTCCAGCGGATGTCGGTCTCGTCGCAGAGCTCGCGCAGGGGCTTGACCACTTCGAGGAACTGCAGGGACTCCTCGTTCTCCTCGGCGCTGGGCAGGGCCTCACGCAGGGCCTTGAAGAGCGGCGCGGCAGTGGGGCCGTTCACGTCGACCTTGGCGAAACGCTTGAAAGTGGTGCCGTAGTTGCTGGTGCAGAAGCTGTTAATCTCGTCGGCGGTGCCCGGCGCCTGGCCCATGAACTGGTTGCAGGGGAAGTCGAGGATCTCGAAGCCCTTGTCCTTGTACTGCTCGTAGAGCTTCTCCAAGCCCTCGTACTGCGGGGTCAATCCGCACTCGGTGGCGGTGTTGACGATCAGCAGCACCTTGCCTTGGTAGTCGCCTAAAGCGACGTCCTTGCCTCGGTCGTCTGCGACCGTGAAATCCTTGACGTTCATCGTCTTCCTTTCTTTGCTCTGACTAATGGTAGTGAAACTTATAGAGAAAGACCTTAACATAAAGCCTTTGTCCGACTGTATCGGGTCGGTAACGGAAGACGTCTGTGCAGACTGCGCTTGCCAAGAAAGTCGTACCGCGAGCCATAATGGCAAAACAAAGCTTATAAAAAAAGATAACGGTATGCTAAAAAAAGCGAAAATGGTAGTTTAGAAAAGGGGAAAATGGTATGATAGACTTATAAGACCAGTTAGAGGAAGACGCCAGTGGCCTATCAGGAGCGTTTGTATGACAATTTAATCGGAACTATCCTGCGAGAGCTTCCAGCACTTGCGCTTGAAGGCGCTAAAGCCGTGGGTAAGACCTCTACGGCCAACCGATTCGCGAAAAGCATGCTTGCTTTAGACGATGATGCCACAGTTGAACTTTTGCAAAATGGCCCTGCAGTACTGAAGAACATGACTCGACCAGTTTGCCTTGACGAGTGGCAACGCTTGCCCAAGACTTGGGATTATGTCCGCCGGATCGTTGACGATGACTATTCGGCTGGGCAGTTCTTACTGACAGGGAGTGCCGCCCCTGTGCGATTTGCGTTGCACAGCGGAGCTGGGCGTATCAGCAGTTTGCGGATGCGCCCGCTTTCCCTTCAAGAGAGAAGGCTCGATCAACCCATTTTGTCACTCAATGATGCTTTAACAGGCAAATTGGATGGGCTCGAAGGGCAGACTCGCGTTGGTCTTGGCGATTATCTGCAAGAGATCGGGCAGTCAGGTTTTCCAGCCATTCGGATGCTTTCAGGGCGAAACGCCCGCGTGCAGCTTAGGAGCTACGTCGATTACGTCATTAACAAGGAGTTTCCCGAGCAAGGACAAATGGTACGTAAGCCGCAAACCTTGCGCAATTGGATGAAGGCATACGCAGCAGCAACTGCCTCGACGGCAAGCTATCAGACGATCCTCAAAGCAGCGACCCCAGGAGAACAAACTCCTGCAAAAACGACCGCGATGGCCTACCGCGATGTGTTGGACTCGCTTTGGCTGATTGACAGAGTCGAGGCTTGGCTGCCTACGGTGAACCCGTTTACACGTCTGGCCAAGGCGCCGAAACACTACCTGGCTGATCCGGCTCTTGCTGCCGTGCTACTAGGAGTGAATATCGACGATCTTTTGACCGGTGTTAGCGTTCCTGTGTTGGGCCCCCAACACGGCGCAATTGCCGGACGTTTGTTTGAAGCTTTGGTTGCCCTGAGCTTGCAGACCTACGCGCTCGTCAACGAGGCCGAGCTGGGCCATTTTCGCAGCGTTAAGGGTGACCACGAGATAGACTTCATCCTCGAGCGCAACTACCATCTTTGCGCGATTGAAGTGAAGATGGCCGATAGTGTTGGCGACGATGATTGTAAGCATCTGTTGTGGCTTCAACGGAAGCTTGATGGTTATGAGATCTTCCCAATCGTGGTCTATGCCGGCCGCTTTGCTTATCGAAGAAAAGACGGTGTGTTTGTCGTGCCGGCAGTGCTTCTAGGGGCCTAAGTACCGGTTGCGATAGTCAAACAACAGAAGGGTGATGGGCGGACGCGGCGGCTTCAGCCTACAATCAGGTGGGGCTCAAGCCGCTGACGTCTGGGCCCGTGTCAAGAAAGGCGACAGAATATGTACAGCGATTTTACTTTTGACCAGCAGTTGGAACGTTATGCCAAACTAGTGATCGAGACCGGCTGCGATCTGCAGGAGGGACAGGAGCTCTACCTCAGCGCCTCAGTCGACCAGATCGGCTTCGCGCGCAAGCTGGTCAAGGCGGCCTATGAGGCGGGGGCGCGACACGTCACGCTGGCGCTGGGCGACGAGCAGGTCGCGCGGATGCAGTATGACTATTGTGACCTGGAGGTCTTCCAGAAGACGCCGGAGTGGTCGGCGCTGCGTGCTAACTCTATGGCGCGCGAAGGGGCGGCCATCCTCAGCCTGACCGGGAACGACCCGAGCCTGATGGCAGGAATCGACCCGGCCAAACCGATGGCGGCGGCGGTGGCGGGCAAGGCGGCCTGTCAGGAGTTCTACGACGGGATGGACCTGGGGCGCAACGTCTGGTGTATCGTAGGGGCGGCGACGCCGGCCTGGGCGGCAAAGGTCTTTCCGGAGCTGCCAGCAGAGGAGGCGACAGCCAAGCTCTGGCAGGCGATCTTTAAGACGGTGCGGCTCGACGCGGACGACCCGGCGGCGGCCTGGGCCGAGCACAAGCGCACGCTGACCCAGCGTATGAATTGGCTGAACGCCCAACATTTCGATAGCCTGCATTACCATAATGGCAAAGGTACTGACCTGACCGTCGGGCTCAATCCGCGGGGGCGCTGGAACGGCGCCGGCGACGCCCTCAAGGACGGGCGTTACTTCTTCCCCAACATGCCGACCGAAGAAGTCTACACCACGCCGGACTACCACCGGGTGGACGGTATCGTCTATAGCGCGCTGCCGCTCAACCACAATGGCTCACTGATCGAGGACTTCTGGGTGCGTTTCGAGGGCGGTAAGGCGGTCGCGTCAGGGGCGGAGCGGGGCGCTGACGTGCTCGCCGCCATCATCTCTGCCGACGCCGGATCCTGCCAGCTGGGCGAGTGCGCGCTGATCCCCTATGATTCGCCGATCCGGGCCACGGGGGTCCTCTTCCTTGATACGCTCTTCGACGAGAACGCCTCCTGTCATCTCGCCCTCGGCAAGGGATTCCCGGATTGTATCGAGGGTGGCCTCGAGATGGAGCCGGACGAGCTCAAGGCAGCCGGTGTCAACGACAGCGCCATGCACGTCGACTTCATGGTCGGGACGGCGGACTTGAATATCGACGGGGTCAAGACGGATGGCAGCGTGGTGCCGGTCTTCCGGGGCGGCAACTGGGCCTCTGAGATGGCCTGAGCCGGATGGACGCAGCCAGCAAAATCAGCCCAGAGGAGGCCCTGGCACTGCTCGAGCGCGAGCCGGCCGCCCGTCTGATCGACGTGCGTCCGGCGGTGGCCTATCTGGGCGGCCATATCCCGGGGGCGAAGAGCCTGCCAATCGTGCAGTTGGCGGCGGCAGCGGTGAGCGCCCTACCCGATCAGACGGCGCCGGTCGTCGCCTACTGCCAGACCGGCCAACAGTCACCTAAAGCCTGTCAGATCTTGGCCGACCTGGGCTATCAGGAGGTCTACGACCTCGGCGGCGTCGAGTCTTGGCCCTATCCCTTGCAGGGTGGGCTCTGATTGTATGTAGCAAGGCGGTCTCCCTAATCCTGCCTCGTCATTACCCGGTTTATCCGGGTAATCCATAACGCGGAGAGTTCCCGCGTTACCTGCTCTTACTCTGCCCTAGCGCCTTTCCACCCGCACCTGCGTGGCTCCATCCTGCGTTTGGAAACGCCAGAAGGTCTGACAGGTCGTTTCCAGGAAGCGCTGGTCATGGCTGACCAGCAAGAGCGCACAGGGGCAGGCCGCGAGCATCTGCTCGAGCGCTTCCACCGAGGGCAGGTCGAGGTGGTTGGTGGGCTCGTCCATGATCACTAGCTGCGGCGACTCGAGCACGCCGGCGGCCAGCATCACCTTGCGCAGCTCGCCAGGGGAGAGGGCCTCACCCGAGAGGATGCGGGCGGGCGGCGAGCTGAGCCGGGCGACGATGGAGAGGAGTTGACCTTTGGCCTGGTCGCCCATCTCCTGCAAGTCATGCAGGATACCTGCAGCCTCGGCGCTGGCGATCTCTTGGGGAACATAGAGGCAGGGGAGGTCGGCGCCGGAGTCGCTGCGCTCCGTCAGCTCTGCGAGGAGCAGACGGAGCAGGGTGGTCTTACCGGCGCCGTTGGGGCCGGTAAGGGCGATGTGGTCGCGCGGGCCCACTGTGAGGCGGGGAAGGTGGAGGAAGCGGCCTGGGCCGTAGCTGCCCTCGGGGAGGGACACCAACAGGCGCCGCGGGCTGGGCTTGACCGAGAGCCAGAGGTCGGCGTCGTAGCGCTTCTCCACGAAGGCGCCAGCCAGCTGCTCCTGGGCGGATCTGACCCGGCTGTCGAGCTGGGCCGAAAGCCGGCCGGCCTTGCCGTCCTGGCCGCTGTAGATGGCCATGTCGATCTTGGCCTTGGCGTCGTGATCCCCTGCCGCGATGCCACGCTTGGAGCGGCGGGCTTTAGCCTGGGCGGCCTGCGCAGCGCGCTCTGCCTTCTCCGTTTGTAGATGGGCGAGTTCACGTTTGGCCTGTTTGCGTTTGCGTCCGGCGCTCATCGCCTCAAGCTCAGCTTGCGCGTGGCCGGCGCTGTAGTTGCCGGGGCGCATCACGGCACCGCGCGCGCCCATGAAGAGGCACTGGCTTACCAGCTCGTCGAGCAACTCGCGGTCATGACTGACCAGAAGGCCGATTCCGGGAAAGTCATGCAGAGCCCGCAGCAAGGCCGCCCGGGTCAGCGCGTCCACGTGGTTGGTGGGCTCGTCCAACGCGAGCAGGGTCGGCGCCTGCCAGAGCGCCACCGCCACCTGCAGCCGTTTACGCTCGCCCTGGCTGAGACTATCATAGCGCCAGGGCCACTCGTCGCCCAAATCGAGCAGATTGCGTAGCCGCATCGCTTCCGCACCGAAGTCCAGCGCGAACTCCGCCAACCTGTCCGGCGGTTGTTCGGTCGGCTGTGCGCAATATACGGCGCTGAAACTCCCCGGCGCCGGCGTCAGGCTACCCTCGCTGGGCGTAAGCTCCCCGCAAAGCACGCGGCAAAGCGTCGTCTTGCCCGCGCCATTGGCCCCGACGATGCCGCTCCACCCGACCGTGAAATTCGCCGTCACCCCCACAAAAGCCGCCGTTGCCGCATCACGATACCGATAGGAAAGGCCATGTGCGCTGACTAACATATCCTCTATGATAAGCGGTCTGCTTTCAGATGATTGTGCTTCACCCACCCTGCTTCATCTCGTCATTACCCGACTTGTTCGGGTAATCCATGGTCCTGCGGCACTTCTCCCGCAGAACCCCTTCAGTTCGACACTTCCGGGGACACCTTATAAACTGTCCCCGATGCGACAATTTTAAGTGTCCCCGCCTGCCGAATCAGATCGTCAGCTCCTCGCATAGGCGATCCCGCGAACGCGAGACATGTCTAAGTGACCCAGGGAGATTTCCAAGTAAGCGGGGACATGCTTGCTTGTCCCCGAAGCCAGGCGCAGGTCGCTCGTAAGGGGCGCCGCCCTGTCGCCCTCTCATTAGCAAAGCAAAATGGCCCCGCAGTAGCGGAGCCATTGGAATTTGCACCAACGGAGCACTCCTTTGGCTGCGAATACTCACTGCCCGGTCGCTCCGTCGTTGACGTCATTATATCAGGACATTTTCGGGAACACGACGGTGCATGTAGGCGACGGTCGCGGACTTGTTCGAAGCGCATGGCATCTACCAGATGATCATCGACAATTACTTCCTCTACCACATCGAATCGCCGGATCATTTCGTACAAGAGATCGATGAGGTGATTGCGGCAGCGCCACAGGGTGTGTGAGTGCGTTTTAGCCTGGGGGAAGGCTGGTTGAGCTACGGGCATGGGGGCATAGGGGATGGCCTTCGGCCATCGATTGCCACGTCGCCTTCGGCTCCTCGCAGACAAGGGTGGCGGCAGGGATGCTCTATAGGGTGTTCCCGGGATTCGGCCGTGGGCAGATGATATAATACGGGCATGTCAGAGACATCGGGAAAGAAAGCGAAGATCAGCGATAGCGAATTGAATTTCGCGATTTTCTTGTTGCACAAACTCGCCCGTGCATGGCAGTGGCCAGTGCCTAAAGTATACCGTTCGCTTGAATCCAGCGGCATTCTTGAGGGTTACATTTTCAAATGCTACGATGTCCTCCACACCCTGGGTGCGGAATATCTGGTAAATGACATAACCGAGTTCTCCCGCGAAAAGGGACTTGCCGTATGATCCTCTTCCACGGCTCGATTTTGGAAATCAGACAACCTGACGTTGCCCACTCCAAGGAGAATCTTGATTTCGGAAAAGGCTTCTATTTGACGACTCATCTTGAACAAGCGCGAAGATGGGCAAGGCGTAAAGCTTTGCGCACCGGTGGGAAGGCAATCGTCAATCGATATGAGTTAGAAGATGATCTGTCCGATTATAAAGAACTCAGATTCTTTAGCGAAGATGAGGACTGGGTGAAGTTCGTCTGTGCCTGCCGACGTGGCGGTAAAGATTACGAAAAGTATGATTTAATCATCGGTGGCGTGGCAGATGACAAGGTATTCGCGGCCGTAGATATGTACTTTCGGGGCATCTGGGACATCGACCGCACTATCTCTGAATTAAAGTTCTATAAGGCTAACGACCAGATTTGTTTGGTTAGCCAAGAATTGATTGACCAAAAACTTCATTTCGTCGTTTCCGAGGAAGTGACATAATGCCTGAGCTTGATCACTCTGCGCTAGAAGATACGCATAAACAACTGTTGGAAGAAGAGATCGTCAATCTCTTGTCCGAGAGGTTGAAAATCGACCTCGCTTCAGCAATGGATTTGTATTATCGAAGCAAGCTCGCATCGCAAATAGCGGACGGTGACTATGGCATTCAATATCTCGACGCCCACAATCTCGTTGATGATTTGCTGGAGAATGAGATTGGCTGAACTTTGGCCTCTGACCATTTCTGGATTGCCACGTCGCCTTCGGCTCCTCGCAATAAAAGAAGGGGGCGATACCGCCTAAAACGGGATCGTGGATTGCCTGGTCAAGCTGGAAAATTATCAAGGGCGCAACTATTTCCTAAATGAAAATAGTCCAACGTCCGTTCCGAGGAGGAAGTGGTTCGCAACGCTTCGTTGCAAACCACTTAGCATGGTGTTGTCGTGGGCAAATCGCCCTGTGCCATAATTCGGAGATGCGTAAACACGTCCGCGGATTTTAGAGTAGCTTTTGCCAGTCGCTCATGCGGCCTTATGCTCTCGGCGGTTCATGTAGGCGCTGATCTCGGCTCGTGCCTTGCTGAGGTCTTGGACGTCTCCGTCTAGGATAGCTTGGAGTGCGGCCATCAGTTCCTCACGCAGGGCGCTTTCTGCGGCCAGGCGCTCGTAGCCTTCCATGTCGAGGACAGCCAGGTCACCCCGACCGTTCTTGGTGATGAAGACCGGTTGGTGACTTTGGTGGCAGAGCTCTGAGATCTCGTTGTAATGATTATGTAAATCGCTGCTGCTCTTAATCATTGGCATGATCATGTCCTTAAAATTGCTGAATTCAGTAATTATCATACCAGATGGTGGTATCGGCGATGGCGAAGAGGGGGATGTTGCGCAGCCAGGATTCGTCACGGTAGCCGGATAAGGAGAAACGTCGCGGATGGGTTTCCGGGTACCTCTGGCTGAAAGCGCGCAGGCTCTTGGAACGGAGGTTCTCCTCCGCTTTGACTTCGATGGGGTAGGTGGCGCCGCCGTCCTGGACGAGGAAATCGACCTCTCCGCTGGAGTTCTCGGCAGCCCAGTAATAAGGTGCAAGCTTACAATCCGCGATGAGCTGCTGACAGACATATTGTTCTGCGAGAGCTCCTTTGAATTCTGTGAATATCCTGTTGCCTTTGAGAACGCTGTTGACGTCTAAACCTGCCATCGCGCCCAAGAGCCCCACGTCAAGGGCGAAGAGCTTGAAGGCGAATTCGTCGGCATAAGCGGCCAGGGGTATCCCCGGCTTGGCGACACGGGGGATGCGGTATGCCAAACCAGCCTCGACAAGCCAGGTGATGGCAGAGCGGTAGTCCCGCGCCCGAGCCCCCTCCTTGATATGTCCGAAAACGAATTTCTTGTTCTCGCGGCCGAGATGGGCGGGAAGCGAATTCCAGACCGCGAAAGTCTGCTCGCTTTCGTTGGGCGCAAGGTGCTTGGAGATGTCGCGTCGATAACCGAGGAGGATCTGGTCCTGCACCTCTCGTGCGTCTTGCAGGGCGCCGCTTGCCACGAAGGCGGCGACTGCCTCAGGCATCCCTCCCGTGAAGTAGTATTGCCGTAACAATGCGGTCAGTCTTTGCGAGAATGGGGCGAAAGCGGATGCGTCCTCAGAGTTGAGTAACCCGCAAAGCGCCTCCTCACCCACGGCATCGAGGAATTCGCGGAAACTGAGAGGATAAAGGTCGAAGGCGGTGACTTTTCCCACCGGATAGCCCGTGCCCTGATGTACCGCTAAGCCGAGCAGGGACCCCGCCGCGACGATCTGCTGGTCAGGAGCGTCTTCGTTGAAATATTTGAGTGCGGTGAGGGCTTTGGGGCATTCCTGTACCTCGTCGAAGATGATCAGGGTCTTGCCGGCTGCGATACGTTCGCCGGTTTCGGCCTGGATCCCCGTGAGAAGGCGCGGGATGTCATAACCCGTATCGAAGAGCAAGCTCATAGCAGAGTTGTTGTCGAAATTCACATAGGCGACGTTGTCGAAGCAGCGTTTGCCGAATTCCTTGAGCAGCCAGGTCTTACCGACTTGGCGGGCACCATTGATGATGGCGGGCTTGCGGCCCCGTGTGTCCTTCCAGCGTATGAGGTCTGCCATCAGATGACGTTCCATGCTGCCTCCTTGAAGGCGAGGTCCGATTGCACGATTTGCATTTACGTCATTATTTTAACCAGATTTGGCGAAAGTAAGGACGAAAAATAACCATTTACGGCGATTTTAATGCTAAGTGTCCCTGGTGGTAGCGTGGTGGTGAATTGCCGAATGGGGACAGTCCCAATTTGGCAATCGCTAGCGTAGGGCAGCAGCGCGGACGAAACGGGGCGGCCTAAACAGCCTGGTTCCAAGCGGAGACACTAACTCAATGTAGCTGCACGCCTCCCCAGCTGATCCAGGTAATCGCGGCGCTGCTGGTCGGATTTTGCATGGCAGGAGCCGAAGATGTGGAAGCCGTGGATGCGGATGCCGGCCATCGACAGCAGGCGGTTGCCGATCTCCCACTGGGGCAGGCGGAAGAGCTTGTAGATGATGGTCGGGCTGTCGCAGCTGACGAAGACCTCGGCGCTGCGCCCGGCCAGGTGCTTGACGGTGCCGAGGCCCTTCATGTTGTAGGCGAACTTGGGGGTGATGGTGCGCTCCAGCCAACCCTTGAGCAGGCTGGGCATGTTGCTAAACCAGATCGGGTAGAAGATGACGAGCTGGTTGGCCCACTTGATCAGCTCCTGCGAGCGGTCGATCTCGTCGTCTTGGGGCATGCGGTGGCTATAGCCCATGCGCAAGACTGGGTCGAACTTAAGGGCGCCCAGGTCCAGGCTCTCCACTTCAACCTGTGCTTTTTCTAAGCCTTCCAGATAAGCCTCGTAGCAGGCATGGTCGAAGCTCTCTCCATAGGGATGCCCGCAGACCACCAGGATTTTGCGCTTTGCCATATTCGCCCTTTTCTCGCGTGGTTTTCTCTTGCAAAGGCTCATTCTAACTTTTCCGCCAAATCCTGCCAGACAGGCCCCGCTGGTGTGCTAGAGTATCGCTGTATCGACAAATCAACAAGAAAAGCGAGGTAGAAGATGGCAGCGATTGACGAAGTCAATGATTTCTTGAAGGCAGCCAACATCTATTATCTGGCCACCACTGACGGCGACCAGCCGCGGGTGCGCGCCTTCGGTACCGTCGACAAGTTCGAGGACAAGCTCTACGTCCAGACCGGCAAGGTCAAGGACGTCTACAAGCAGATCATGGCCAACCCCAGAGTCGAGCTCTGCGCCTTGGCCCCGGATGGCGGCTCCTGGCTGCGGGTGGCCTGCACTCTGGTCGACGATCCGCGCGTCGAGGCGAGCAAGCACATGCTTGACGCCTACCCGGCGCTCCGCCGCATGTACGATGAGAACGACGGCAACACCACCGTGCTCTACATGAAGGACGCCACCGCGACCTTCTCGAGCTTCACCGCCGAGCCGCGCACGGTCACGTTCTAAAGCTGCAAGGGGAGGAAACAGAATAAAACCAGAGACGGACAGTCTCCAGGGCACGCAGGCATCTCTGCCCCCGCTCGACTGTGCGACGCGCTATCCGGTCGTGCTCGCCCACGGCATCGGTTGCACCCGACGCGGTGAAGAGAAGCAATGGGGAGCGGTGCGCACAGCGCTCGAGGAGCGGGGCGCCCGGGTCTTCTACGGCGGCGAAGACGCGATGGGCTCGGTCGAGCAGGGCGCCGGACAGCTCGCCTGCGCGGTGGCCGAGTCGGCCTGCGCCTCTAGCGTAGACAAGGTCAATTTGATCGCTCACTCCAAGGGCGGCCTCGAGGCCCGCTATTTGGCCTCGCACGGCGGCGCGCCGATGGTGGCGAGCCTGACTACCATCGCCACGCCCCATCACGGCTCGGTGATGGCCGACCGTATGATGCTGCCCCGGCCTTTCTATCGGCCGGTGGGCTGGATAGTCGATGCCTGCTACCGCCTGGCTGGCGATGAGCGGCCGCGCTGCTACGTCCTGCTCGGCGAGCTCAAAAGGCGTGGCGCCTGCGCCCTCGACGCGGAGTGCCCGGACCAGCCCGGCGTCTACTATCAAAGCTTTGCCCTGATTCAGGAGCACTGGCGGGAGAATCCCGGCAACGCCATGATGGCGGCGGTCCTGGCCAAGGTCGGCGGCGGTCCCAACGACGGCCTAGTCTCGCTGCGTTCGGCCGGTGCGGATGGCCCCCACTTCCGGGGCGTGCTGCGCCGCGCCGGCGGCGCCAGCGTCGCCCATAGTGCGCTGGGCAAGCACCCTGAGTTCTTCATCCGCATCGTCTCCGAGCTCAAACAACGGGGATTTTAGGGTCTACTGGGGACACTCTATAGAGTGTCCCCGAAACTATCCAAAACTAGAAATCGCGCATGTCGCGGCGCAAGCGCTCCGCCTTATCCGACGCCTGGGCGATTTTGGCGAGCGGGATGTGGCAGTAGCCGCTAGGGTTTTTTTGCAGATAGTCCTGGTGCCAGTCATCGGCAGGCTCGAAGTTGGCCAGGGGAGCGGCTTCAACCATGACGGGATGATCATAGCGCTCTTGCAAGGCGGTCAGCGAGCTCGTGACCGTCTGGGCGGCCTCAGCGCCGCCCGCACCCGTCTCCCAATAAATGCCCGTGCGGTAGGCCGGACCGCGGTCGTTGCCTTGATGGTCTTGCGCAGTCGGGTCGATTACCCAGTAGAGCAGCTCCAAGAGCACCTCGAGCGGCAGCGCGTCAGGATCATACTCGACCCGCACGCACTCGGCGCCGCCTGCGGGGCGCTCGTGACCCTCACCTTGCGCATAGCCGACCGTAGTCGAAACCACGCCCGGCACTCGCTCAAGGTAGCGCTGCAAGCCCCAAAAACAGCCGCCGGCCAGGTAGATGATAGATGTCTGGAAAGATTTTGCCATAGAACGCCCCAGTTATTATCTTAAAGATCCTCTGGGCGAATCTCTAGGACCTGGGCGAGCGCATGGGAGACGGCGTGCATTTGTTCAACAGTGAGGCATCCGATGCAGCTACCAAGTTCGCTTTTTGGCGTAGTGATAAGTTTTTCTGTCATCACATAGCTAGTCTTGTGCAAGCCGTTTTCAGGAGTTGGATCTATTTTCACGTGGGTGTCCACCTTGCCGCGGTCGTAACTCGTCAAAAGGCAAAGTACCACCGAGTCAAAGTCTTCGCGCAAATCGTTTTGCAGGACCAGTACCGGTCGCGCCTTGCTGGCGTAGCCGCTGCTGCGGATGGTCCAGAGTTCAGCGCGCTTCATTAAGCACCTGTTGAGAGAGATTCCAGGCGAAGGCTGTCGCTTCCTCCTCGCTTGCAAACGGCTCGACCTCTGGTTTAACGCTGAGCCGCACTTCGTAGGGGAAGCCTTGGTTTTCGTTGAAAGTGGCGATGAACATACGCAACGCATCGGCCGGGGTGGTGCCCAGGCGTTTGGTGGTCGCACGGAAGATGCGGTTCTGGCGCTCGCTGACGCGAGTGGCGATTTGCACAGTTGCCATTTTTACTCCCAATCGTTAACAATTGTGATTATAACGAGGGAAAGCCACTTCTGCAAGGGGCATATATGGTTCATGTTCTTGCACTAAGATAGGCGCATGGGGATACAAAACATGAGCAGCGTCGCACGCGGGATTTTCTGGGGTAACCTGTGCCTGGTGGTCTGCGCGGTATTCTATATCGCGTGGTGGGTGGTGGCCTTCCGGCCGGTGGGCGCGATTAAGGGTTGGAAGAGCGGCTGGCTGCTGCTGCCGGCGGTGGGGGCCGGGGTGGTGGCGGTGGTCTTCTTAGCGCGCGCCCTCATGGCGGGGGCGGGCCGGGGTGCGCTCATGCCCAATACGGCAATCTTCGTGGCCGGGGTGGTGGCTTACTTCATCTTGCTCGCCTTGACCTGGTTGGCCTTTAAGCGCCAACCTACCACCGAGCTCGTCCTCATCGTACTCTGGGCGATGATCATGTTGGTGGAGTTGAACATGTTGGCCGGTAGCGGCGTAGGCGTGCCAGTTGCGATTGTTTTCCTGGTCTTGACCATCCTGGCCCTGGTGGCAAGCCTTGTCTGTTATGTGCTCTTCTACCGCCTAAGCGGGTTGGTGGGTTTCATCGACGGGCTCATCCCGCTCGCGGTCATCGGGCTGGTAACGGCGGCTTTTGATTTCGCCATCTTCTTCTAATACATTCGCAGCGCCACGTCTCCATGATGCATTGCGTTGGTTGTGTCGCCATGCGCTAGTTTGAGGACAAAAAAAGTTGCAAAATGATATAAAAACGGTGTAAAATATAACAGACATTCAAAGTATAGGGAGTAACATGTCTGCTGCAGTGCAAATCGCTACTAGAGTAAGCCCACAGATTAAGGATCAAGCAACTCGTGTGTTCTCGCGCTATGGCTTGGATATGGCTTCTGCCCTGCGCATGTTCGTAACCATGGCAGCCAATGAGCGCAAGCTACCTTTGACGATCGATGACAGCCTCGACGAGGTGCCCAATGACGATTTGGCTGCTGCGATCGAAGAAGGCAACGCAATCATCGACGGTAGGATTAAACGCAAGGGCTATCGTAGCGTGGACGAGCTGTTTGAAGCACTTGGCGTATAATGCGCGAACTTAAATTCACCGCGGCTTTCGCCCGGGAAATCAAACGCCTGAAGAAGAAGCACTACGACTTTGATGAACTTCGTAAAATCCTCGCTTTGCTGGTCGCCGATAAGCCGATTCCTAAAAGTCATAAGGACCACGAGCTCAAGGGCATTTGGCGAGGCACTCGGGAGCTGCATGTGACTTGGAAGCCCGATTGGCTTTTAGTCTACCGGGCAGACGATACGGTGGTGGTTCTTGAACACAGCGGCTCACATGACGATTTGTTCAAATAATCTATAGCTGTGCCCGAAGTTGGCTCATGTCAAGGGAACGACAGCTAAGCTGTCGCCGCCCAGTTCCTGAGCTTGGCCAATGCGGCCTGGCCTGCCGGGTCGGCCTCGATAATCTCGAGCGGCACCTTGGTGATGGCGGCGCCGTCAAAACGGGGCAGCTCAGTGTAGCCGACTCCGATCCGGGCTGCCAGCGCTGCCTGCTCGTCGTCCTGGCCGGCCAGGTAGCTCGTGGCGGTGGTGGTGGATGCATGGCCGCAGCGGTACTCCTTGGTGGTCAGGAGCGGGGCGAAAAGCCCGTTTGTTTGGGTCGAATACTCCAACAGCAAAACGGTGTTCTCACTGGTGGTAGCCGGGTCCCAGGGGGCCTCGCCAGCGTAGTCGAAGAGCTTGGCGCAGTTCCAGAGCGCGTTGCCGGAGTGGAATGGCACGGCGCCAAGATCGCCCCAAGCCCTGGCTAAGTCCTTGCTTTTGGCCTTGAGCTTGATGTCCTCGACGGCCCCGCAGGCCACGTCCGATTGAAAACCCTTGCAGAGACGGTAGGTCTCATCTTCGCGGTAGTAGAGCTCTTGGCTGCAACCGATATAGCCATACTCCTGGTAGCGCTCGTCGCGCAAGACTTGGGCTAGTTTCGCGATCGAGGCGTCACGCAGGGCGAGGTGGTCGTCGCCGTCGATCGGCAGGAGCCAGGCTCCGCGCGCCTCGGCGAAGCAGAGGTCGCGGCCAAGGGCCGCCCCGCTGTGGGCCTTGCCGGTGTAGAGGATGCGCTGGGCGCAGGTCTTGACCTCGGCCAAGTCGCCCTGCTGCCAAGCGCTTGCTTGCGGTTCCGTGTTATCGACGCAGAGCAGCCACTCGCAGTGCAGCTGCCCGGCACTGGCTTTGTTCAGTGCTTGGTCGAAAGCCAGGTAACTCTCGGCCAGCTCGCGCAGGAAAGCAGCTTCCTGCGCGAGCTCTGTCGTATCATCGAAGCCAAGGTAGACGGCGGTGATGATGGAGAGGATAGTGGGGTCATTTTCGCGGGTGGGCACGTCTTTTTCTTTCTTCTTGAGTTGGGCGTATCAAAGGGTCGTTTGATTTTTTTAATTGTTTGTATTTTTCAAATTTAAAGTCCCCTTGTTAAGGCCCGGTGTTTCAAACGGGTTTTGGGGGGGGGTTTT
>JAISGO010000040.1 GCA_031263025.1 Coriobacteriales bacterium | reverse complement strand
TGGGTGCCTATATCACCGGCCTCTGCGGTCTCGTCGCTGATCAGGAAGTAACCGGCATTGGGGGTGGGCTTGGTCAGGGTCTTGGAGCTGCCGTAGACGGTATCGATCTCTACCGAGGTAGGAGTCGCCACCGTGAAGTTGGCCGTGACCGTGATCTGACCGTTGCCGCTGATAGGCACGGCGAAGCTAGCCGCTGTGGCCGAAGTCGGGCTGCTGATGTCACTGCTCAGGTCGGTCGCAGCTGTACCCTGGGCGGCGGTCCAATCATCAAAAGTGTAACCATTCGCAGCCGTGGCGCTAAGGGCCACACTGGTGCCCTGAAGATGCACGCCGCCGCTGGTAGGATCGCTGACGGTGCCGGAGTTGGCGGGAGATACCGCAGTATTGATGGTGTAATAACTCACGATCGGCACCGTGTCCGTGGAGCTGGCCGCGCTGCCGGAGATGTTGGTCACCGTGCCATCGGTCACAGTAAAGGAGACGCCGGTGTTGACCCCAGTCGCGGGCGATGCTCCCTCGTAGATGTAGTAGGTGCCGTCGTCCAGGGAGCTAAAAGTGACTTTACCATTGCTGGCCGTGCCCGTCGCCACAGCCGTAGGGTTGGTCGTGCTGGTGGCCAAGCTGTAGTTCTTGGTATCGGCGGTATAGCTGCTGCCGTCGAGGTGCAGGTCGACCTCGACATTGGCCTTACCGTGGCTGAAGTTGGCCGTGACCGTGATCTGACCGCTGCCGCTGATGGGCACGGTAAAGCTGGCCGCTGTGGCCGAGGTCGCACTACTGATGTCGCTGCTGATGTCGGTCGCAGGCGTGCCCTGGGCGGCGGTCCAATCCTGGAAGTTGTAGTTGGACGCTGCCGTGGCGCTAAGGGTCACGCTGGTGCCCTGGAGATGAACGCCGCCGCTGGTAGGAGCGCTGACGGTGCCGGAGTTTGCGGGAGATACCGCAGTGTTAATGGTGTAATAGCTCACGATCGGGTTACCGCTAGTCGCGGCACTACCGGTGATGCTGCTCACCGTACCCGTGCTGGAGAGGGTAAAGGAGACGCCGGTATTGGTACCGCCACTGGGGCTGGCGCCCTCCCAAATGTAGTAGGTGTCACCGTCCGGCAGGTTGTCAAAAGTGACACTGCCGCCGCTGGCGGTAGCGCTAGCGGTCGCAGTCGTGGCGGTGGCGGTCGTGGTCACACAATAGGATTTGGTGTCTGTGGTATAGCTGTTGCCGTCGAGGTGTAAGTCGACCGTGACGTCGGCGGTAGTGGGCGTGGTGGCTGTCCAGTTGGCTAACAGGGAGAGGTCGGCGCCGTCTGGCGTCCAGCTCTGCCCTGAGCTATATTGATCGGCGGTGGAGACTCCAGCATAGCCGACCGAATCCTCCGTCTGTCCTGCCGCCCAGCCGTCGGGGTTAAAGCCATCGGCCTTGTAGTTATTGGTCGCCAGGGTGTGGGGGGCGTGGTTGACCACATAGGCGGTCGTTGGGTCGCTATCGGTGGTGTCCTTGGTCGAATTATAGCTAACCTGGTAGGTCGGGACATAGGTGATACCGCCATCGGGAGACATATCGGTAGCGCTGCTCACCTTGGTGTCATACCAGGTGCTGCTATCGGACGGCTTATACCACACTTCATAGCCTGCGTCATCGACCGCGACCGTCGAATCGCCGAAATCCGCCACGCCGCCAGAAGATATGGTCGCCGTATAAGTCGGCGCCGTCGTAGTCGACGTACCCGAGGGCGCACTTGAGTCGTCGTTCGCGAAAAGGCCGAACTCGCCCTCATCGGTGGGCTGTTTCAGATTGGTAGTCGAATTGTAGTAGCTCTCGACCTTGAAGCTGCCATAGGTGGAAGGGGTGTAGTCGCCAGTGCCGCCACCAGGATAGACGGCGTCGACGTAGTAGCTGTTGTCGTCGGAAAATGGTGTGGTGCCAATCACGCCACTTGTCGAACTATCAATAGCCCCATTGAACTCAGTATTAAAAGTCATCTGGAAAAGGGTGGTCGTGTTGGCCACATAGCCACTGGCGCTACCTTGTGACCCGATCGCAGAAGTGCCCATCGCGCTACCACGGGAGGCACTGTAGTCACCGATTGACTGCTGGCCGATGCCCCAGCCGTCCATGCCGACGATGGCCCAGTCGACCCCGCCGATCGTCACGGTAGTGGCGTTGGCAACCGTGACCGGGCTGCCGCTGCTAGTCAGGCCATAAGCGTTCTTGGCATTATTCTTCAAAGAGGTAACCGTACTGCTTGAAAGATAGCTTGATAGGTCGCTGTCCTTCAGGAGCATCGCCGGACGAGCGTGTCCAACCTTGGCGGCATTGGCATCGTTGCTCAAGTCAATGGTGCCGTAGTGGGCGTTGACCTTCATGGCATAGGCCACTTGGGCGTCAGTGGAAGTCGAAGTCTTTGCTATGTTGTTCCAAAATCCGGTACGCAACCAATACGCGCCGGTCTGTTGGCCAAGGGTTGTCCAATAAGTCGGCAAATAGGCCGGGGTTGCGCCCACTTTGAGACCCGCATCGCTGCCACTATTATGCATCAGAGCCCAGTATTCTTGCTCAGAGAGGGGCCAGAGGTAGTTCTCCCAGTTCTTGGTCTCGCCTTTCATATACTGGCCAAAGTTCGTGACCTCTATACTGGAATCGGTAGTGTCGCTATTGTCGTTTGAAAAGTCAAAATCATAACTTTCAGTCGAAGTGTCCATAGTATACGTGTTCAACCCTGGATAATCCTTGTCAGAGGCAATATATGAACTTGCAGAAACAGGACTAACCGTCCCGAGGCCAGGCCAGATGTTGTCGAGATCCTTACGGGGAACAATATTGCCCTTGAGGCCGCTGTTCTCTTTGAGCAGATAGTTATATTCACTATCACTATTAGTATTCATATATTTATAAAGCGCGTCACCTTCGGAATTGCCGGAATCGGGACCGCCTTTCGGACCCTCGTTAGCAGCATAGGCCTGCTTGGTCGCCCCGGTCGCACTACTAAAATAGGCTGTACCGACCGCCGCTAACATCCAGGCCATCATCAGGCTGAGCAGGACGGCGATCGCTTTTTTGAGTACTCGCATTTTCTTCCCTCGCTTCACTATCGCGGTAGAGAAACCCGATAGGTGCGACATACTGTAAGGTTACCGCTGCCCAACAAAGGCTTCTCCCCCTTTATAGAGGGTCATTGTAACGCACTTTGGAAAGTTTTGGTTGTGAAACAACTTTTTTGTTGCGCTACCGCACTCAAGCCTTGGCAGCTACATCAGAGCGACAATGCCAAATTGGGGACAGGCCCCATTTGGTATTTTGTTGACCAAGCCGTGCCGAGCGACTACACCCTCACGGAGACACATTTTGTCCTATAACCCTGGTTTGGCATTTAATTAAGGTAGAATAAGAGCGAAGGTTCCACGCACCGTATCAGACGGTGGGTATGCCTAAAGATTGTTGGAAAACGTCGGCTAATGCCGGCGTTTTCGTCTATCCTGGCATAACTGCCAGATGCTGGTGGCTGTTCGCGCCGCCTTGACTAGGGTCGCAAGTACTCTAACCGCTAGCTCTAGCATTGTTACTAAGCCCATGGGATCACCTCCTTTGCCTAAAATCAAAGGAGAGCAGGATCGCTCCCAGGTAAGACTAAAGAGGCATACCCACACATCTGGGCACATGGGGCCGGACTTTTTTATACCCAGGCGGTCTTAATTCACTCTTACTTTTTCCTTAAGAAAAACATAAGAAGCCCTTAAAGGCCGCTATACCAACCATCGGGGACACCTAGCCTTGAAATGCCCCACGCATAAGTGGATGGTAGCTAGGCTATTTCATATGACCCATGGCATTGTCAAACGACAATGAAAAGCCAGCCTAGTATGCCTTGTGGCATCTAAGCTGGCTTGGTTATATCTTTCATCTTGTTCTGTCCATAAAAGCCATGTTTTAGCTTTTACCCATCGCAGTTCCCTGCAGTTTCATATCCGCGTGTTGGTTAACGCATTTCATCTATTCGCTCCAAAGCCCACGCAATCTGCGGGTGGCTTTCCTGGCGAGCCTTTGCATCTCCGGTGTTACGATACTGCCCGTCGCAGGTTCCTTGTCCTTGCGACTAGCTCTTGCATAGCACCATGACACCTCACAGAGGAGTTTGCGCAGATGAGAGTTGCCGCTTTTGGTGATGGAGGAACGTACCAAGCTTTCTTCAGCTTGCCTTTGGGCGTACGCTCTTTCCAGACCATACCGTGTCGCATGAGGAACCCCGATAGTTGTTGTATCGAGTGTTTAAGGCAGCTTAAAGCGTCGGCCCTCGCACGTGATAGGTCGCGTAAGGTCTCCACATGCTCGGTGGGCACGTACACAGGCGTGATGTTGCCAGATGCCAAAAGCCTCGCTAAGAAGGTGGCATCACGCTTATCGGTCTTGCCTTTGCGGTCGGCAGGTGGTTTATACATCTTTGATACAGCTCCGACTATGCACTTGAGGTTGTCGCAGGCATTCAACGTACGTGAAAGCCCGAAACCCATACAGCCGGATTCGTAAACCAGCCCCACTGGCGCCTTGAATCCCTGCGCCCATTTGCCGACAACCTCACCGTCGTACGGAAATGTTCGCTGCACAAGCTCCCCGGTTGCGGTATCAAGCGCGCATGCCTTAATCGAACGAGCGTGGACGTCCAATCCTATAGCGGTACAATAACCCATAACAAGGCTCCTTTCGTTTCCTCTGTTTGTGATAGGGCTTACCACAAACCTCTACGAATGTATTGTGGAGCATCATGCAAAGCCTGAACTCACGTAGCCATTAAGGGCATTTCAATAGATACGTAAGGAGCCTTGACAATGCCATGGGTCATATTGTCTTAAATGTCCCCGGAAATCGCTATTTTTTGAATAAATCTGCATGTGACCCGGTACGTGTCAGAATGAGAATAAGTTTGTTCGGAGAATACCGGTAGACGAGCAGCCAATCCGGCTGAACATGACATTCACGATGACCGATAAAATCACCATGGAGCTCATGGTCAGAAAAACGTTCTGGAAGATGTTCTTCTTCTGCAACAGTTCAATTATTTCTTTAAGCAAAGACAGATCGTAACCTCGCATTTTAACGCGCTTAAGATCTTTTTTGAATTTTGCAGTCTGCTGGATAGAACACATCATTTCTCTATCTCGGCAAAGAGCTCATCGGCGTTTGCATAGACCTTCGATTCGAGATTGCCCTCGGCAATCTGGTCAGCTTCGCACATCGCCTCAACCGTCTCTTGGTTGAAGAACTCTTTTTGGTCTTGGTATTCATACATGATCGCAGTCAGAATAACGTTGGTGCGCGTAGTGTGGTAATGGTCTGCCAGCTGGTTAATCATCTGATACTGCGCATCATTGACTCGCAGACTAAGCGTATGCGTCGTTTTGGTACGTTGGTAAGCACTGTGGCGTTTCTTTTGTGTGGTCGGTGCAGACATCAATAACCGCCTTTTCTGTATTACGTTTTGTATTGCATTATACTACAGACTCTGCAATCATTCAGGGCGATAACTCTCACAGACCCGGAGACACTTAAAATTGCCGACCCTCTATCTCAGGGACAAGGCAACTTAGAGCGGCAGGGGCATGGTGCCGGACTCGTCGGTCTCCGGCCAAAAGTGCCAAATCGGGGACAGGGATGCCTAATTGGGGACAGGTACCGTTTGGCGTTGACATTCTGGATAGGGGGCATCATTGTCCTATCTGAGCAAGGATCGTCTTGAGCAAACCAATAGCGAAGAGCGGAAGATCGATGATGCGCCCCGAGCTACCATCTCCATACGGCACTTCTGAAACGTGATAGTCCGCCATCGAAAGACGTAGGGCGATTGGCGTACGGTATTTCTCCATGAAAGTCTTAAGGCTCTTGGCCCGCAGGTTAATGCCCGCCTTGGCCTCAAGCGGAACGACCTGTGTGCGCCCACCCACCTGCGCCTGAATCAGAAAATCAACCTCAGACTTACCTGCAGCATTAGTCCAATAATAAGGATCGCAACCAGCGGCCACCAGTTCTTGCAGCGCATATTGCTCAGTCAAGGCACCACGGAACTCGGTCAACAGGACGTCACCGACAACCAGCATATCAGCGCTCGCGCCGCTCATACTAGCTAGAAGGCCGCTGTCTACCAAGAAGACCTTGAACGCGGAATCGTCGCGGTAGTTTTTCAAAGGGCACTTCGCCGCCGCCCGGCATAAACGCCGAATGATCCCCGCGCCTTCCAGCCAAAGCAAGGCTGCCTCATAATCATGGCCGCGTGCGCCATTTTTCACCTGACCATAGACGAATTTCTTATTCTCGCGCGCGAGCTGTCCAGGTGTGCTGTCCAAGACCTGGAAAATGCGCGGAACCTGCCGTTCGGGCGCATGCTTGGACACGTCATTGCGATAGGCGAAGACAAGGTTTTCCTGCAGGCGCTGTACCTCTTGGAAACCAGCGCCACCTGCAAAGGCCTTGACCACTTCTGGCATCCCTCCACAAAAGAGGTGCTGCCGCAAGAGGTCGTCCAGCTCGGCGCGTGCTACCTTGATCAAGGAGAAATCCCCAGACATCAGCACCTGTCGCAAGTCATCGCGTTCCATAGCGCGGAGGAACTCGAGGAAATCCATCGGCCGCAAGTCCAACGCATCAACCTGACCGACTGGAAAAGAGGTGTTCTCATGCAGCGCGACCCCAAGCAAGGAGCCGGCCGCCATAACATGATATTCGGGCGTCTCTTCGTAAAGATATTTCAGGGCGGCCAAAGCTCGGGGGGCCTCTTGTATCTCGTCGAGAATGAGCAGGGTCTTCCCAGGTTCAATGCGCGTCCCACGCAGTGTGCCAATCCGACGGATCAACAATCGGGGATCCATACTGTCCTCGAACAACCCCGCAAGCGCCTTCTCCCGATCGAAATTCAGATAGACGCTCTCCTGATAGAAGCACTCCCCGAAATGCTGCATCACCCAAGTTTTCCCGACTTGGCGCGCACCTCTGATGATCAGCGGTTTGCGTACAGCGCTTTTCTGCCATTCAATCAGCTGTTTGAATATTGTCCGCTCCATTCGGGCTCCGTTCTCTTTGGGAGAAGTATAACATAAAATCAGCCCAATCTTGGAAATTCATTCTGTTTTTTGTTATTTTTTACAATTTTAGCTTCCTTTTTTTGTGTTTTTTTACAATTTAAGGTTCTTATTATGTTTGGTTTGGCTGTCGTCCCAGGTGAGAAACCCTACAGGAACAGTCTGACCTAGGGGACACCCTATAGGGTGTCCCCGTTAGTGAAACGCCTCTCGCCCTTAGAGCGGCAAGGGCATGGTGCCGGACTCGTCGGTCTCCGGCCAAAAAGTCGGCTCCAAGTCGCCGCAGAAAGAGCGCTCTTGCATCGCCTCGGAGATGCGGATGGGGTATTCCCCGGTAAAACAAGCCGTGCAGTAGCCGCAGCTGTGCTGGGGGTCGGCCGCGCTCCGGGCGCGCACCTCCTCGGGGTGCAGGCCGGTGACGGCGGCAGTCATGCCCTCCACCGAAAGAAATGCCAGGGAGTCCGCCTGCACGAACTGGCAAATCTGCTCGACTGACTTTTGGGCGGCGATCAGCTCTGACTGTATGTCGGTGTCAATACCATAGAAACAGGGCCACACTATCTTGGGCGAGACGATGCGCAGGTGCACCTCGGCAGCGCCAGCCTCGCGCAGCATCTGGACGAGCTGCTTCGAGGTGTTGCCGCGCACGATCGAGTCGTCGATCACGGCCAGCCGCTTGCCCCGGATGGTCTCGGGGAGGGGGTTGAGCTTGAGGCGGATGCCCAGCTGGCGCAGGCGCTGGGTGGGCTGGATGAAAGTGCGGCCGACGTAGCGGTTTTTCACGATGCCCTCGCGGTAGGGAATGCCGGCCTGCTTGGCGAAGCCGATCGCCGAGGGCACGCCGCTGTCCGGTACCCCGATTACCAGGTCGGCGTCTGGAGCCGGGGCCTCGACTGCGAGGTTCTTACCCATGTGCTCACGCGCCTGGTAAACGCTCTGACCAGCGAGGATGCTGTCCGGGCGAGCGAAGTAGACGTATTCGAAGATACAGGAGGCCTGGCTGCGCGCTGGCACCGCCTGCATGCTGCGCAGGTTGTGGCTGTGCACGCCGTCGATCTTGACGATCTCCCCGGGGCGCACGTCACGTAGATAGGTGGCGCCGAGGATGTCCAGGCCGCAGGTCTCGCTGGCCACCACATAACCACCTTGGTTGGGCAGCACTCCGATGCAGAGGGGGCGGATGCCATAGGGATCGCGGAATGCGTACAGCGCCTGGTAGCTGATCAACACCATAGAATAAGCGCCCTGCATCAGTTGCATCGCCTTCTTGATCCCGGCACGCATGCTGTTGGTGCGCACGGTACCAGCGCCGATCAGCTTGGCCGCGACTTCGCTGTCGGCCGGGCTGCGGAAAGGCACGCCGGCGTCGACCAGGCGGGAGCGCAGCTCGGCGGTATTGGTGAGGGTGCCGTTGTGGGCGAGGGCGACGATCTGCTCGCCAACCGTGGAAAGATGGGGCTGGGCCGCCTCCCAGGAGTCGGCTCCCCCGGCGGTGGAGTAACGGGTGTGGCCGATCGCTACATGGCCAGACAGAGCCGAGAGCTTGGCCTCGTCGAAGACCTGGGTGACCAGCCCCATGTCCTTGCTGACCACGATGCTTTCGCCGTCGGCGACCGCGATACCGGCGCTCTCTTGACCGCGATGCTGCAGGGCTTGTAAGCCAAAATAAGTGAGACGGGCGACGTCTTCCTCTGGCGCATAGACGCCGAAGACCGCACATTCCTCGTGCAGGGTGTCGGCCTCGGCAGGATCGGAGGCCGGGCCGCGCCCCCGTGCAGAACACGCCCCTGAAGCGAGCCCTAAGCTGTCGTCTGTGGCAGGCCTATCCAACATAATTACTGGGGACTTTCTGATTGATCACAGTACTTATTATAGCAACCCGGTAGGAGTCATCAGGTGCCCAACAGGTGACAAAATCGTATTCCTTGGGCTTGCCCGGGTCGAGCGGGTCAGCCAGGCGGGAGCGGAAGGAGGTGCTGCTGCCGTAGACTTTCTTGCATTTGTTGGCCTGCAGCTGATAGGTCATCCAAGGGGTGAAGAGCCAGATGGTCCGATGTTTAGCCAAGTAGCTGGCGTCGGTGAATTTATTGAGGCCGGCGAACATCGAACCGTCACGCATATCGTGGCCGTAGATGATGTTGACCTGTCCGGCCAAGCGGGGGTCACCCTGGTAGTCGTTGAAAACGCAGCCGTAGACGCTGGACTGTTTGTCGAAGTTCTGATGTAGGTAGTCTTGGTTGTTTTTGCTCTGCACGACCGGATAGTTGATCTTGGTGCCGGGCACCACCACCCAGCCAACCACCTCGGGATTACGCTTGCGCAGGGCTGTCCAGTTGATGGTCTTGTCGAGGTTCCATTTGCCCTTGGCGGCGGTCGAACCTGCGACTGGCTGATTGGCGCCGGCCACGGCTTGGACGGATTGGTAGTCTTGTTGGTTTTGCCAGTGCTGCCAGAACAACCATCCCACAATCGCTGCCGCCGCCAGGATCAGCAGGATGCCGATGATCAGTAAGAGCTTGCTGAACTTGCCCCGACGCGGCTTGTCGTCTACCCCGGCGCCCGCCTTGGCGGCGCGGCGCTTGGCGTCTTTATCGTTGCCCGCGTGAGCGGTTGCCAAAAGAGACCTGTCCCCTTTTGGCATTTGGGCGCCTGCCAAATGGGACCTGTCCCCTTTTGGCATTGCCAAACTGGACCTGTCCCCTTTTGGCATTTTTGGCTTTTCAGTCTTCGTCGTCGTCTTTCTTGTCGCTGTCTTCGCCTGGCTTATAAGAGACGAAACCATAGACCACAAGGATGACCGCGACGACTACGATGACAGCCAAGACAATCCAGGCCACCCAGTCCGGGATGGCCAAGCCGGTGATCTGTTGAATCCAACCGATGTTGCTGTCGCCCATGCTTTTCTCTCCTTTGCACTCGCTTAGCTTATTGTAACCGAACTACCGGGGACACCTTATAAGGTGTCCCCATAACGCGATGGAGCGATGGCCGGGTAATAACGGGAATGGGGGGGTAGGAAGCAACAAAAAGAGGGGCAAGCCTAAGCTTGCCCCTCTGCATTGTTGCTCGATCCGTGCCGAAGGCTTAAGGTTATTTAACCTTGGCCTTCTTGGTGGCAGAGATAGCGTGCAGGTCACCGTTGGCGACAGACTTGTAGGCAGTCACCTTGACCGAGTACTTCTTGCCGCTCTTGAGGTGCTTGAGGGCGACCTTCTTGGCAGAAGTGACCTTGACGGTCTTCCACTTGCCACCGGCGACCTTGTAGGAGACCACGTAGTAGGAGGCGTTGGCAGCGGAGGTGTAGGCGTTCTTGGCCCAGGAGACGGTGAGCTTCTTCTTGGCCGAGGCCAGCTTGACCTTGGAGACCGTGTGCACCTTCATGGTGTACACACCCAGGAAGAGCTTGGTGGCCGGCTGGTAGCCAGGAGCGGTCACGTCGATGGCGACGTTGTAACGGCCGGCAGCGACCGGCTTGGTCGCGGTCCAGGCGGCGTCACCGGGCACCTGGTAGTAGATGCTATAGGCGGCACCGGCGGGAGCAGCCAGGATATTGGCGATCTGGCCCTTGCCGTTGAAGGTATCGGTGCTGTCATAGACGAAGTCGGTGGCCTTGAGGGTCGGGAGCACCGGGGTCGGCACCGGGGCGGCACCATAGACGGCATAGAGGGCGGTCGGGACGACCAAGGCATCCTTGCCGGTCGTCTGGGTCGCGCTCTCCAGGCCACTATCCTTGGTCACCACGAAGGCCCTCTCGTCGCCAGCGTTGGGGAAGAAGCTGTCAATCAGGGGCAGGCTGTCGGCGGCGTACTTGACCGCGCCGCCCTTCTCGGTGGCCCAGCCGTTGAAGACCTCACCGTCGGCCTTGTTGCCAGGGTTGTAGAGGGCGGTCTGGGAGGCCTGGGCAGCCGGGGCGCCAGCGAGGGCGCTGCCGTCGTTTGCCAGGTAGCTCACGCCATAGCTATAGACAGCAGGGGCATAGTTGGTCAGGGTGATGGTGGCCGAAGTGTAACAATTAGCAAGTCCATACTGGGTTGCAGACAGGTCTACATAGGTGGGCACCTTGGCTTGGTTGGTATAAGCGCCACCCTTGGCCGCGAGCATCGGGGTGACCTTGGTGTTCCAGCCGGTCACGATAGTGTTGGCGCCCTGCATGGAGGGGGCACTGTAGACAGAGCCGATCTGGTCGGCGACAGCAGCAGTGGCAGGCGTAGGCGTCTTGTCACCGATGGCGGTCGCAGACATGGCGAACTCGGTCGGATAGACGCCGGCCTTGAGGTCATTAGCGCCGGTGCCGAAAGTACCAGTGCCGATGCCGGCAAAGGTCAGGTAGGGCTCGTCTGCCCAGATCTGATAGGTGGTGCTCCCGTCAGCGGCGGTGGTGCCGGTGAGGATCTGGGGCACGCTAGCGGCGGCGGTGTCCTTGTCCTCGCTCGCGGGCTGGTTATTGGAAGCAGTGCCGATGACCAGGTTCTGGGTCAGGCCATAGGCAGTGGAGGGCTTGACGGTGAGGCTGATCTTGGCGACGTATACGGCATAGAGGGTCTGGGAAAGATCATTAGGCTCAGCATTCCAAGACTTAGTGTTCTTAAAACCAGAGGTGTCACCATAGCTCTTGAAAACGCTGTCAATCAAGTCACCAGCGTGATAGACGACCGTCTGAGAATTGCTCTGAGTGGCCCAGCCACGGAAATACTTACCCTTCAGCTCCAGATCACGGGGACTCGGCAGTTTGGTCTGAGAATCGGCGGCGCCGCTAAGTTTATCCGGATTATATGCCACACCACTATTGTCGCAATAGGTCATATCATATGAGAAAGTCTTGGCGGTAGCATTGGTCAGGGTAAGGCCAAACGAGGTGATCGTATCGATGTTAAGAACATGCTTTGCCATATTTTGGATATCAGACATCGCAATAGACGTTGGCGCAGACAGGTGCTCCGGGAAGTAGTTGGTCGTCTTGCCAGCGGCACAATCCGTCGCAGCCTGGTCGATCACGGACGGCGGGTACTGCACGTTGAAACCAGGTTGATCTTGGCCGTCGAGGCAATTGCCGAAAGCGTTCGCGGCATTAGCATCCGTAAGGTGGTTACCGTTGATCTTCACTTCAAGCTTGGTGGAGTAGACGCCCGCCTTGAGGGTCTTATAGTCGGCCTTGGAGACGCTGCTGAAGTAGATATAGGTGGCATTGGCCGGCACGCTGCCTTTGGCCACGGTGATGATGCTGTCTTTGTTTTTTTCCTGATCCGCGGTCTCCTGGTCTGACCAGACCGTAGCTTTATCGGTAGCGGCAAAACCGATCTTCAGACTGCTGGTGATAGGCACGTTTGTCGTCGGCTGGGCGTCGGTGACGGTGACAGCGATGTCCTTGGGCGCCGAATCGTCGGCGAAAGCCGCCTTGGGCTTAGCCAAGAACATGAAATTACAGGCCATGATCAAAGACACCAATACCGCGACAGCGGTAGTGGCGTAGCTCTTGAGCGCGGCACTAGACTTGTGGCTGTGCATACGCACACCCCCTCTCATCTATGGCCTGCTCCCCTGGATCTCTCCAAGCCGTTTAATAAATTCAAGCTGATTATAACAATCTTCTGGCGCTGATGTTGTGCGATATTGAAAGTTGTTGTCTTTTGTTGTAGGGAAAAACAGGAAATCTTTACAAACTGTCAGTAATCCAGGCTCGTATGTCAAAAAAGCTTGGACACGACCAAAAAACGCACAGATCCTCGATGACGCCTTTTGCTAGGCTGCGCTTATCAGCTGCCCTGTAAGGTAACGGTGGATGATGCTGGAGATCAGTGACTGGTAAGGCAGTCCCTCGTCTGCCGCGCGGTATTTGATGCCGCGGTAATCGTTCTCCGTCATGCGGATGTTGATACGTCGATATTTGTGTGCCTAATGTCAATACATGGGTTTAGATGGCACTAGGAGAGCAGCCTTACAGTACAATAATGGCAACGGATCCAACCCTGGGGGAGGGCGAGAAAGTAGACGTGGGCTTGAAGGAGCAGAGACCAGAGCAGAGCGCGATTAAGGCCGCCTTGAGGGCGGCCGAAGCGCTGTGGCAGCGCGCGCTCAGGGACTGTGCGCTGTGTGGACGCTGCGCTGCGCGTTGCCCCATCTATGACCAAGAAGGCGCAGGCCAGATTGGCCAGAGCTTCGCGGCGGCGGCCGGTCTGCGAATGCTGGAGGGGTTCTGTGAAAATGGCGAAGGCCATGCCCCTGCAGGGCAGGCTGCTCCTGCAGGGGCACGGTGGAACCAGCTCGTGCCGGAGGCGCTCGCGCAGGGCGTGCGGGAGTTCTTGGCCAAGGAGGGCGAGCTCTACCACTATCTACGGCGCTGCTGCCTCTGCGACCACTGCACTGCCTGGTGTCCCAGCGGGCTTGCGACCACTGCCACGGTCAAGGCCTGGCGACGGGTGATGGCGGCAGCCGGGGTGCTGGACGCGCGCGAATCACAGAGCGTGCTGGTCGACCAGCCCTGGCATATCTTCAGTGTCTACCGGGCGGTCTGGGGCATCAGCTACCCGGAATGGCCCGACCTGGCGACGGTGGCGCCGGAGACGGTGGACACGGTGTTCTTCCCCGGATGCTCGCTGGTAAGCTACGCGCCGGAGCTGACCCGGGCGGTCGGGCGCTGGCTGGACGAGGCGGGGCTACATTGGGCGCTCTGCTTGGACTGCTGTGGCAGTCCCTTGGTCAGCGCCGGCCTGGCCGAACGTTCGCTGGCGCTACGTCAGCGTATCCTTGCAGAGTGCCTGGCCGCCGGGGTGCGCCGGGTGGTCACGGTCTGCTCGGGCTGCGCCGAGGAGCTGGGCGCGGTCTTTGGCGGGGCGGTAGAGATAGTCAGCCTACCCCAGCTGATGTGCGAACTGGGCGGAAACCTGCCAGGTGGTTCGCAGGCAGAGAGGGAGATCCTGAATCAAGTTCAGGATGACGCAGGTGGTGTCCGGGATATCATCTATGCGATCCACGACTCCTGCCATGACCGCGCGCAGACGAGCGGGGCGCCCCTGCGTGCGCTGCTCGAGGCAGGAGGCCTGGGACAGCTGCGCGAGCTCGAGCATAGCTGCCGCAACACTGCCTGCTGTGGCGCCGGCGGCGCCGTGGCGGCCTACGACCCGACGCTTTGCCGCGAGCGGGCCGAGACGATCCTCTCGGCGGCGGCCGAGCGGGGCGCAGGTACGCTCATCACCACCTGCCCGACCTGCGCTTATACGATGGCGCAGTATGCCCTGGAGGCCCCAGCGGAGAGCGTCTTCAAACGCGTGCAGTGCAAACATTACCTGGAAGTCTTCTGCCGGCAGCGAGTCGACTGGGACAAGGTCTTCGCCCAGCTGGGCGGGATGTGGACGGGCCAATACGCGGCCTGGGTGGCAGAGCAGCTGGGGTGAGCATGACGAATACCAAGCGCTTACAGATTGTAGTAAAGCCGAGCCTCTGCAACGGCTGCGGCGATTGTGTCAGGGCCTGCGCCGAGCGGGGCAGGCCAGAGGGGGCCGTGCCATACCCGGCGCTGCGGCTGGTCTGGAGAAGTACCGGCGCCACGCCAGTGCTTTGCCCCCAATGCGCAGACGCGGCCTGTGTGCGCGTATGCCCGGCCCAGGCCAACTACCGCACACCTGACCAGGTGGTGCGCCACAACGAGCAGCGCTGCCTGCACTGTCAGCTCTGCGTACAGGCCTGCTCCTTTGGCAATATCGACTATGCAGAGGTTAGCCTATCAGAAGCGCCGGACAGCCCGGAGAAGGGCCCCAGGCCAGACCGCCCACGCTCCTCAGAGCCGACGCAGGGCCAAGCCGCCATCATCAAATGCGACCTCTGCGGCTACGGCGACGCCAGCGACGCCAACGCCTGCTACCCTCGCTGTGTCCAAGCGTGTCCATCCAGGGCGCTACTACTATGTCGCGTTGATCCGATCGGCGACCTGGAGGTCGTCGATGCCTAAGCCTGACCGCTCACCCCGTCTTGACCTGCTGTTTGGCGGGATAAGTCAGGCTAGCTCGCAGGGTGTTACGAGCTGTCCGGCAGGCGGCGGCTACCCTACTCTCAGGCAAGCCCTTGGCATGTCTCCGCAAGCCCTCATCGCCGAAGTCGAGGCTGCCCAGCTGCGCGGCCGAGGCGGTGCCGGCTACCCCACGGCGCACAAGCTGTCGGCTACCGCCGCCGGAGCCGGGCCACGTTACCTGATCGCTAACGCCGACGAGGGCGACCCCAGCGTCTATAAAGACTCGACCTTGCTCAGTCGCGTGCCCGAACGGGTGATCGAGGGGATGCTAATCGCGGCCTGGGCAGTCCAGGCCGAGCAAGCTTACATCTACCTCGGCGGCAAGCACCCCGAATGCCGCCAACCCCTCAACGCCGCCCTGGCCGCCGCCCACGAGCGGGGCCTGCTCGGACAGGACATCTGCGGCAGCGGCTGGAACCTCTGCATAGATATAGTGGAGAGTGACGGGCTGTTCGTGCGCGGCGACAGCGGCGCCGTGGTCAACACCATCGAGGGGCGACCGCCCGAGCCTGAGGTGCGCTACGGCCGCCATCTCGCCAGTAGCGGCCTCTGGGGGCGGCCCACCTTGCTCCTCAACGTCGAGACCTTGGCCTGTCTGCCTGCTATCATCGAGCTTGGCGGAACGCAGTTCGCCGCCCTGGGCAGCCCCCACAACGGCGGCAGCAAGCTCTTCAGCGTGGCTGGCTGTGTCGCGCGTCCCGGACTCTACGAACTACGGATGGGATCCACTCTAGGCCAGCTCCTCGAGGCCAGCGGCGGATTGGCTCCGGGCGCTACGCTACAAGCAGTATTACTCGGTGGCCCCAGCGGCAGCCTTTGTGGCCCAGAAGCGCTAGACTGGCAGCTCGACTACGACCTGCCTGAGCGTAGCGGAGCCAGTATCCACGCCGGCGGGGTCAGCTTCCTCGCTGAGGACTGCGACCTCGTCCAGGTCGTCCTGGACAATCTCGCTTTCTTGGTGAGCGAGAGCTGCGGCCAGTGCCTGCCCTGCCGGGAGGGCCTGCCGCTCTTGGAGCAACTCTTACGCGGCCTGGCCAGCGGCAGCTCCAAGCCCCAGGCCGACCTCAAGCTACTCAAGCAGACAATCGCGCTGATGCGCAACCTCTCTACCTGCGGTCTGGGCAGCAGCGCCGGTACCTCGTTGGAGAGCTTAGTCGTGCGCTTTCCGGAAAGGCTGGGGCTATGCCAGGGTTGACGGTAAAGATAGACGGCTGCGCCGTGAACGCCCAGAAAGGCGACAACCTGGCCGAATTGATTGTCGAAAACGGTTTTGAACTGCCGCTACTCTGCGGCGCCAACCCGGCTCTACGCGGCCAGGCCTGCTGCCATCTCTGCAGCGTGCGCATACACAGTAGGGGGCGCAGTAAAGTAGTGGCGGCTTGCGCCTATAGCCTCGACGAGGACTGCAGCGTGGAGACGCGCCCGCCAGACATCGAAGACTGGCGGGGTCTGCTCTTGGCATTGATGCTGAGACGGGCCCCAGACAGCCAGACCTTACAGAACCTGGCGAAAGGCTACGACCTGCCGCAGCTGCCGCCCCTCAAAAAGGAAACGGTGGCGCCTTATAAGGTATGCCCGTCATCTGCCTGTGTCAACTGCGGCAGCTGCCTGCGCAGCTGCGCCTTGATCGGCCCCGGCGCACTCAAAGCCGCCGGCCTGGGGCCCAAACGCCACATCGAGATGGCTTCTCCCAAGGCCTGCATCGGCTGCGCCAGCTGCGCCGCCCTCTGCCCGACCGGGGCGATAAGCTGCGAGGACGACCTTAAGGCTGGCAAACGCCTGATCTGGGGGCAGGAGTTTGAACTTGCGCGCTGCGAGACCTGTGGCGAGATTCTCGGCGCCGAACAGGCTCTCGCTTACGCCGCCGCCAAGGCCGAGCCAGAGGGCCTATCTGAGCAGCAAGCGCAGATAAACGTGCCAGCACGTGATGTGGCCTTAGACATCCCCCGGCTCTGCCCCCGCCATCGCCAAGAGCAGCTCGCACGAGAACACTTGGAATCTAGCAAATCTATCGGGGACACCTTGAATGGCCTCACCCCCTACCGGGGACACTCTAAATAGCCTCGGATAGGGTCACGGACTTGTGAGTCGAAACTAGACTATTTAAAATGTCCCCGGGGGAATGCTCGTCACAAGGGGAAAGGCGGACGCAAGTCCGCCTTTCCCCTTCACTGCACCCTGTAGCTCTGCTGAGTTGGGCTACAAGTAAAGAGTGTGAAAGATAGCTGTCTAGGCGTTCTCCTTGCCAGACTTGTAGCTGGTGATCAAGACGCAGATGGACCCGATCACAGCGAGAATCAACATGGCGATGGCGAGGACGCCGAAGTTGCCCGGATCCTTCATGTTCGGCCCCAGGAAGAATGGAGAGACGAAAGTGCCGAGGAACTGCCCCAGGCTCTGCACCAACATCAAGACGCCCATGCCGATGGCCATCAGCTCAGGCTTACCTACCACGAAGTTCCAGCAGTTGATGAACATAACCGGAGCGCCCATCCCGACCACGCCGTAGATCACGGCCGCGACCCAGATGATGGGGCCAGACTGGGTGAGCATCACCCAGGTGCAGGGGCCGATCACGATAAAGGCGATGAAGACCAAGACCTTGTACTTGCCCGTCTTATCAGTCAGCCAACCGAAGAGCGGCGAGGAGATGATCGCCAGAAGCATCGGCAGGGTGGAGACGAAACCGGCGACGGTCTTGTCCCAGCCGGCGTCCTGCAGGAAAGTCGGGGTGTAGTTGAGCATGGCCAGCATCGACAGGTTGAAGAGGGTCCAGCCGATCAAGAAGATGATGGCATTGCCGTTGAAGAGGTCCTTGTAGTGGCCCTGGGGGCCAGCAGCGGCCTCTGCCGCCGTGTCGGCGGCCTTCTTCTTCACCTCGCCCGGGATCTTCACGATCACCATTACCAGCAAAGCGAAGATGATGGTGATCACAGCATAGATGATCCAGGGGGCGATATACCAGATCGCCGAATAGCCAGCCTCGATGCCGCCGAAAGCCGACCAAATAATCGGGGTCAGGGTACCGCCGACCACGGAGCCAAGGCAGACCCAAAGCGCCCAGATACCGGTGGCCGAGCCGACCTTGTCCGGCGCCACGTACTTCTGCACCGCCAAGGGGCCGCAAATGGTGGTAAAGATAACTGCCACACCCTCGACCGCGCGGGAGACGATTAGGATCGCCCCGTTGCCCATGGCCAAAGCGACCAGGCCGATGATGGTGCCGACCAGCACGAAGCCAAGGGCCGCGATCAGGATGTTCTTGGGCCCGAAACGCTTTGCCAGGTTGCCGGTCGGGATCGCCAAGATGATGCCGACGAAGGTAAAGATCGACATCACCCAAGAGACATTGCCGCCGAGATTGAAAGGATCCCCGGCGAAGTTGTTCATGAAAGGCGTCACCTTGTACTGCGCGGTCGCGACCAGCGTACCGAAGAGCAGCATCACAATGGCGATCAGGACATGATTCTTATATTTCTGCAAAATAACCTCCTATCATGTAAGAAGGATACCGGCCATGACTTGAGCAAATCACGGCCGGTATCCGAGTAATCCAGGCCTTAGCCCAAATCGTTACTGGTGGCGGCCATTACGGCTTCGGCCGTCTTGTTGACCATCACGAGCTTGTTACGCTTGATCTCGCCAGCCGGCGGATCGGTCTCAGCCTTGAGGTCGGTGTAGACGGGGTCGAGGCCGGCGTCCTTGTACTGGCCGACGTTACGGTCTTTCTGCAACTCCAAGACCTTCTTGCCGTCCAGGGGCACGAACTGCTGACGGTCGCGATGCGCTTTGTAGACCACGTTGGGGTGGGTCAGCTTGGGATCAGGCATCTCGGCCAACTGGGCGCAGTCACCGTACTTCTGGCGCAGCTCGTCGATGGGCCCGAAGTCAAAGGCACGCATCGGGCAGGAGAGCACGCAGACCGGCTTCTCGCCCTTCTCCAGACGGTCGATGCACATGGTGCACTTGGACATCTTGGCGGAGGGGTTGTCGTTGGCGAACTTGGGCGAGCCATAGGGGCAGGCGTCCAGGCACTTGCGAGCGCCGGTGCACTTGTCCTCGTCGACCAAGACCGCACCGTACTTGTCCTCTTTGAAGATCGCTCCCGAGGGACAGGCTTTAGCGCAGGCCGGGTCGTCGCAATGGCCGCAGTTGAAGGCCAGGATGTTGATCCGGACGTCCGGTAGGGTGCCGGTCTCCCAATCATAGACACTCATCCATTTCTTGGGGCCGGGCTCGAGGTCGTTCCAGTCCTTACAGGCGACTGAGCAGGCCTGGCAACCATAGCAACGGCTTTGATCGAAAAAGAATCCGTATTGAGCCATGAGTTATCTCCCTTCTATCTTCGAGACTTGGACCAGACCTGCGGTGAGCAGGGCGCCGACCGCGTGGGGCAGGTGGATGTCGTCCAAGAGCATGTTGCAGTTGCCGTTCTCATCTACGCCATAGGGGTCGCGCGGATCGGAGTCCTTGCCGGGCTTAAACCAAGTACCGTGGTGAATAGCCGCCGTGCCGGGAATGATCTTCTCAGTGACGTAGGCCGGGGCCTTGACCACGCCGGTCTTGGACTCGATCAGGCACTGGTCACCGTCGACGATGCCACGGGCCTGGGCATCGGCCGGGGAGATCCAGACCGCATGGCGATAGCAGTCGCCGCGCAGCCAGTAGTTCTGGTCGTTGGCAGAGTGCTGGCGGTAAGGGGTCACCGGGGTGACCAGGGACAGCGGGTACTCCTTGGTGTCCGGATGGTAATAGCCATCATAGACCGGATTGTCATCGTAGGAGACATTCCACTTGGGATAGCTGTCCATGTGGCCGCGCCAACGGGTCTCGGTCAGATCCATGTTCTCCAAGAAGGAGCTGGAGAACTCGACCTTGTTGGAAGGCGTCATGAAGGGGCTGTAGCCCAGCTCGATCAGGTTCTTGAAAGGATAGAAAGGCTCGTCGATGGGGACACGCTCGACCGGGCACTTAAGGAACTCGTCCCAGGGACGCGGCTTGATACCGATGGAGGCAAGATAGCCGTCGGAGTCCTTGGCCCACTCCTCGTAGGCCGGCTTATAAATGCGGTCAAGCACCGCCTGATCCCAATCCTTGTAGTCATCGACGTCGATCAATTTGGGGTTGTACTTCTCACCGATGCCAAGGCCCTTGGCGATCTGGGTCCAGACCCATTCCTTAGCGCGGACTTCTCCTGGAGGGTTGACGCCCTTGTTGCAGAAGACGAAGTAGTTGCGCATACCGGAGGGGCCGAGGAAGTAGCGCTCCTGGCCGAAGAAGTAGGTGTCCAAGGTCTCGAACTGATGGATCGGGGCCGGCAGCATGATGTCGAGGAACTCGCTCGAGGGTTGGCCCATATGCCATTGCCAACCCCAGTTGAAGTCGGTAGAGGCGAAGCCTTCCATACGCTTGTTGACGTCATGTTGGTTGTTGACGTAGTTGTTGTCCATGATCATCATACGGATGTTGGGCAGGATCGATCCTGGAGGATTGCCGATACGATGACGGAACTCGTCCTCGCTCATCTCCCCTTTGTCGAACTTCTGGCGGCAGTACAGGGTCTCGGTCAGTTTGTTGTTGTTCATCACGACCGGAGTGGCGAAGTCGGCCGCAGCACGGCCCCAGTCCAGCATCGGGGTAGTCAGATGCGGGACGGTGGTCAAAGAGCAGCCGGACTCGCAGCCACCGGGACGGGCGATGTTGCCGGTCATGGCCTGCAGCAGCATGGCGGCGGTGGTGCCGTACTCGCCGCGGTTGCGCTTGCCGACGGAATAGTGGCACTGCAGGTGGACGGCCTTGGCATTGCCGTAAAGGCGGGCCAGCTCACGCAGAGTATCAGCGGGGATGCCGCAAAGCGGCTCGGCCCACTCGGGGGTCTTGGCTTCGCCGTCCTCCTCGCCGACTACGTACTTGCGCCACTTCTCGAAGCCCTCGGGCTCGACGTAGGTGTTGACGAAGTCGTGGTCATAGAGGTCCTCGGTATAGAGGACATAGGCGATGGCCAGCTCGGCCGCCACATCGGTGCCGGGGCGGATCGGGATCCACTGGTCGGCCAGGACCTCGGCTGACACGGTGTAGCGCGGATCGACCACGATCACCTTAGCGCCCTTCTCCTGGGCGAGCTTGCAATAATAAGGCACGGTGCCAAACCAACCGACCAGCATATCCAGACCCCATAAGATGATCAGGTCGGAGTTGAGCAGGTCGGGGGCCTCAAAGCCAGGGAAAGACTGGCTGGTGCCCTTGAACATGACATCGACCAGGTCGACGCCGAGGTGGAACTTCTCGCCCGGCGCGGAGCCAGAGGTCGAATGGTCGCCCCAGCAGGCCACACCGGTGTCCATCCAGGGGGCCAGGGGGAAGTCAGAGCGCTCGAAAGCGCCATACTGGCAGTAGAAGATGGAGGCCTGGCCGTATTTGTCCTGGATGCCCTTCATCTTTGAGATGATGGTCGAGATGGCCTCGTCCCAGCTGATCCGCTCGAAGTGGCCGTTGCCGGCACCCTTGGCGCCGACCCGCTTCATCGGGTAGAGCACGCGATCCTCGGCGTAGAGCTCCTGGCGCCAAGCATGGCCCATCGGGCAGGCGCGCAGCTGGATCATACCCTTTTTAATAGCGTCGTCGCCGATGTCCTCACGGGCGTCATTGGCGTTGACCGAGTCATCGGCCTCAATCGTGACGACCTTGTCGTCCTTGATCCCACATTTAAGGATGCAGCTAGCGTCCCAACACCCGTTATTGACGCAGGTGGTGTAGCAGTAGTGCACGCCCTCGTGGCGGTCGGATAGATCTTTTACGATCTCTTCTCTAGACATGTCGCTCCTTTCCTAAGTTGATTAGGTTGCAACAATACACACAAGTAGAAGTGAGGTTCCCTCCTCTCTTCTAATTGTAAGGAGGGTTATAGCATGCGAATAGTTCGTTTTTGCCGCTCTAGGCGGATTTTCTATTATTTATTGTTGTGTATAATTGCACGCTGCAAAAGGGCGTTGCGGGATTCTATAAGTCTTACAATCCGCGATTTGTGTTGCGAAATTTTACATATCCCGCAATCTGTATAGCTAAAAAGGTTGTACTCAGCTTTCGTCGTTGACTTTAGGACTGGAGCGTGTTACATTAGTGTGCACACACAAGTAAGGGTGGTTCCCATCCTTTCCGTTTTCCGAAAACAGAAAGGAGTACATATGGACATTAGTGCCCAACATTATGGCATCTACTGTGATGACATTGAGGCTTCGGTGAAGTTCTATACCGAGGTTTTGGGTTTCGATGTACTTTTCCGTGCGAACGCGGACGAGGCGGGTATCCCGTTGGCGATGGCCTGGATCAAGCATCCCGGCGGCATCGTAATCGAGCTGCTCGGCCTTGAAGGCTATAAGTCCTCTGAAGCGGCCAATCAAGACCGCAACCACATCGCGCTCAGAGTCAAAGACATGGACGCGGTCGTGGCCGACCTGAAGGCCCACGGCATCGCGATGGAGACCGAGCCCTTCGACACGGCCCTTGAGTTCGACCAGCCGCTCGGCGCCAACGCCGACGTCTACGCCGCCTGCAACGACAAAGGAGTGACCTTGAAGGTCGGTTTCTTCCGCGGGCCCTCCGGTGAGCGTTTCGAACTGATGCAAGACAACATCGGCGGAATCTAGAGAGGAGAGCGTATGTGTTTTAGACCAGCACAAGTCCAGGCGGACATCAAGTGCCCGAAGTGCGCGAGCTCGAACCCAGTCGGGTCGACCCATTGCAGCGCATGTGGAGCCGAGCTGCCCCAGGACGCGGTCAATCCCCACGCCGGTGAGGCGATGGCAGGCGCTTTCGGCGCCTCCGGTCATTCCGGCGGCGGGTTCGCACCACGCCAACCCGGGGCACCCCAGTCACCGCCCGGCGCTCCGGCGGCACCAGGAGCGCCCAAACCGCCTAGTGCCTAAGACCGAGCGAAAGCCCGATCTTGAAAGCGATTGCGCGCATTCCTGCTTCGGCAGGCTGCGCGCAATATCGTATATACAGCTTTCTGCGACACTTACCCAGGATAAGGACAACCGATGAGCGCAGTCTACCAACCCCAACCGATCGAGACCAGCAGGTTCCTCTTACGCGACGACACTGCAGCCGAGCTGTACGAGTGTGAACGGGAGATGATCCGGGCCGAGCACACCATCCTAAACAGCCCTTATCGTTTTAGTCTGAGCCAGATGCTGGCCCACATCGAGACCGTCTCCTCGTCCTGGGTCGACGGAGACAAACCTGACCTGATCGGCTTGCTACGCCTGGAGAACATCGTCTCCCTGCACGGTACGATCATGGAATGGTCTAACCAACAGATTCGCGAGACCTTGGCCAATGACGGCTGCGCCGACCCCCAGGCCGTGCTCGAAAGCTACCGCTATATGCGTACTTTTGAGTGGATGGGGCGCACCTTTGACCGCAAGAGCGTGATCACGCCGGAGCTCCTGCTCCGCATCAGGCGGCTCTGCCTGGTGGGGCCAGACAGTATCGACCCGGCCGAGAAGCTCGCCTACCGCACCCATGAGTTCAGCATCGCCGACGACAACGTCGCAGAAGACATCTACCAACCACCCCACCCCGACGAGCTCTTGCATCTGGTCAGGGATTACTGCGACTTCGTGAGCAAGGACACTTTCACCCCCACCGCCCAGGCGGCCCTCTCCCATTTCCAGCTCGAGGCGATCAAACCTTTCGAGAACAAGATGGACCGGATCGACCGGCTGATGAGCCATGCTATCTACTTCCGCCGGGAGACCCTCAAGTCGGTGGCTCTGCCCTTGGGACTCCTGCCAGCCATGCACACGCGCGAACACGTGCGCGCCCTGATGCCCTACAACCTGGGCGTGACCGTCGAGAACGTGCGTCTCTTCATGGTACAGGACAAGTTCGTGGATTACTGCGCGGCCTGCGCGATGCTCTCGGCCGAGGTGGTCGCGGTCTGCATAGACGTAGTCGAAGGGCTCGAAGAGAGTTGGCGTGACCGGATCGGGCGGATCGGGCGCGACTCGACCCTTGAACGTCTGCTCTGGGCCTTGCCAGGGATGCCAGTGATCAGCGTGCGCTCGGCCATGCAGGTAACCCAGAAGAGCTTTTCCTCGGTCAATGACGCCATCAAGACCTTATTGGATTTCCGGATCCTGCAGCCCGGCCGATCTTTTAAGCATGACCGCATGTTCGAGGCGCCCGAAGCGGTCGCAGCGCTGCGCAACATCCTAGAATCCTTACTGCCGGAACAGCCAATCGTACGCGACGAGTTCTATCGCAAGCGCAAAGTAGCACCGGCTTCGTCGTCCTGAACAAGATTTCGGGATTACCTCCCCTACCTCTCACGATAAAAGAGGATTTTCGAGGGACACCATATAGAGTATCCCTCAAGTTCTGCACACACCCCCCTACGGGGACAAGACGCTTTAGAGTGCCCCCGAGGTTGTGCCAACACGGTCCATGGCTAATAAGGCGGCGCCGTAAGCGCCCATCAGCCCAGCGATGTTGGGACGGACGGCCTCGTGCCCGGAGAGCTTCTCGAAGGCCCGCAGAACCGCGTCGTTTAAGAAGGTGCCCCCCTGGACGATGGCGTGCTCGCCGACATCGGCGGCATCGCGCAATTTGATCACCTTGAAGAGGGCGTTCTTGATTACGCTGTAGGAAAGGCCAGCTGAGATGTCACCGACGCTGGCGCCTTCTTTCTGGGCTTGTTTGACCCGGGAGTTCATGAAGACGGTGCAGCGCTGGCCGAGGTCGACCGGGGATGTGGCCCGGCAGGCCGCTGCCGCGAACTCCTCCACGCTGAGATCCATCGAGGTGGCGAAGCTCTCGATGAAGCTGCCACAGCCGCTGGAACAAGCCTCGTTGAGCATGATGTGCTCGATCACCCCGTCATGGATGCGTAGGCACTTCATGTCCTGGCCACCGATGTCGAGCACGAAGTCGACCTCGGGCAGGAGCTCCTTAGCGCCACGCAGATGGGCGACGGTCTCGATCTCGCCGCTGTCAGCGCCGAGCGCGGTCTTGAGCAGGCCCTCGCCATAACCGGTCACCGTAGTGTGGTGAATATCGACCATCAGCTGGCCGCTTGTGGGGTCAGTGAAATGCTGGTACATCTGGAGCAGGGCCTTCTTGGCAGCAGCGAAGACGTCACCTTTGTTATTGGCGTAATAGCGCCAGACGATCTGCTTGGCCGGGTTGATCAGGACGGCCTTGAAGGTGGTGGAGCCAGCGTCGATGCCGAGGAAGGCGTCGCCCTGGTAGCCCTCCACGGTCTGAATCGTGGCCTTGGCATGGCGCTTGGCAAAAGCCTGGTAGTCGGCCGCGTCGGCGAAAAGGGGATCGAGACGTTGGACCTCGGAGCCCTGAACGTCACCGAGCGCACGTAGCCGCGCGATGATCTGGGGAATCGCTTGCAGGGACTGCTGGGCGTCCGGCTGCGCTGGCGCCACCGGCAAGGCGTCGGGGTCGGGGTCGAGGCTGACTTGGTCGTCATAGGGCTGGTCGGGGTCGCGGTCGGCGCGCAGCGTGGTAATTTGCGCCTGGTCGGCCTCTGGTCGGGGCGCCGAGGCCTTGGCGGCGGCGTCCTTGGCGCCGGCCAGGGCCGCCCCCTTGGCGACGAAGAGATGGGCATCGGCGGGCTTGATGATGTTCTCTGGCTTGAGATTGAGGGTGACCACAAAGCGCTGCTCCAGCTCGGAAAGGTACTGCAGGGGGCCACCCAAAAAAGCGATGTTACCACGCACCGGCCGACCGCAGGCCAGGCCGGAGATGGTCTGGGTAACCACGCTCTGGAAGATGGAGGCCGCGATGTCCTCCTTACGGGCGCCCTCGTTGAGCAGGGGCTGAACGTCGCTTTTGGCGAAGACACCGCAACGCGAGGCGATCGGATGGATGGTTTGGGCGTCTTTGGCAAGCTCGTTGAGGCCGGCGGCGTCGGTGTCGAGCAAGACGGACATCTGGTCGATGAAACTACCGGTGCCGCCAGCGCAGGTACCGTTCATGCGCTGCTCTATGGTCTGGTCGAAGAAGACTATCTTGGCGTCCTCGCCACCCAGCTCGATGGCTACGTCGGTGGCGGGCTCAAAAGTCTCGACTGCGGTCTTGAGCGCGACCACCTCTTGGACGAAGTCAAGATCCAGCCACTTGGCCAGGAGCAAACCACCGGAGCCGGTAATCGCCACAGTCAACGGCGCCGCGCCGACCGCTGCCGCCGCCCCCTCAAGGATCTGGGCCACGGTAGCGCGAACGTCGGCGTGGTGGCGCTGGTAGTCGGCGTAGACCAGACGGCCGTCTTGGTCGAGTACGGCGCACTTGACGGTAGTCGAGCCGACGTCGATGCCCAGGTGCAGGGTGACGGACGCGAGCGGAGCCTGAGAGCTGGGCTTATTTGGCGGCTTTGTCATTGATGACGATCCTTTTGTCAGAGATGCTGATAGTGAGCTGGCCAGCCAGAAGGCTTAGCAGGTGGCGGCCGAGCAAGTCGTAGCGCCAGCCCTGGAGCAGGGGGTTGGGCTCGTCTGGGGCGACGAAAAGATGCACTAGGTCGCTGTGGTGGGCCAGCACCTCGGCCGCGACCTGCGCGCGCTCAGCCACGACCTGGAGGATGACCAACATGAGGTTGTAGACCGACTTATCGAGATTGGGGGCGCTTGGAGCCTGGCGCTTGGCACGGGGTGGGACAGGCAGCTGTTTGGCGGCTTGGACCTCGGCGACGAAGCGCTCAGCAGCCTGACGCTTGAGCTTGTTGCGGACGCCACGGATACGGGAGAGGTCGTCGACCGACTCGGGCATCTTGCGGGCGATGGCCAGCAGCTGGTCGTCGTTGATGATCCACTTGCGGGGGAGGTTGAGCTGTTGGGCCTGGCGCTCGCGCTCGGCAGCGACGGCCTTGAGGACGCTGAGCTGGCGGGGGTAGAGCTGGGCGTAGTGGCGGACCTTCTTGTAGGCCTGCTCGGGCTGGAGGTCATAGCTGGCCGGGTCAAGCAGCTCGCACTGCTCGTCGGCAAGCCAGGCGAGACGGCCCTTGGCGGCGAGGTTGTCCTGCAACTGGCGGTAGATGCCCGGCAGATAAGCGACGTCGTCGGCAGCATAGCGGAGTTGCTCGGCCGTGAGCGGCCGAGCCGCCCAGTCGGTCAAAGACTCGCCCTTAGCCAGGCGCACATCTGCGTATTTGTCGACCAACTTGGCCAAGCCCATCTGGAACTGCCCCCCGTCTAAGGCCGCTGCCACCTGGGTGTCGAAGAAAGGCGCCGGCAGGTGCTTGAAGAGCTGCCAACAGATCTCCAGGTCCTGGCTGCCGGCATGGAAGACCTTGACGATATGGGGGTCGGCCATCAGGTCGGCTAAAGGTGAGAGGTCGCTGAGGGCCAGAGGGTCGACCAGCGTGACCTGCTGATCGGTGGCCAGCTGCACCAGGCAGAGCTGGGCATAGTAGGTCTTCTCGCGCACGAACTCGGTATCGACGGCAAGCACGGTCGGGGCGTCGGCAGAGCGCGCGGCAAAATCTTGGAGCTCGGCGCAGTATTGGATGAGATCTGCCTCAGTCTTGAGGTAGCGCGGCGGCGTCTGCATCTTCTTCTTCCTGCTTAAGCGGATGGGTGGCGCTAAAGGCCTGCTGGCGGCGGCGGTAGAGCATCTGCAGCACGGTCACGATCAAGGAAACCGCCATCGCGCTGTACAGTCCGACGTCGACCACCTGGACGTCCGAGCCGGCCACGCAGGCCTCGATGCCAAGGGACTCACTGACCAGCTTGATCCCCACCAAAGTAATGAAGGCCAGGGCCAAAAGGGTGATCTCGGGGTTGCGGTTGATGAACTCGGAGATCGGGTCGGCGAAGATGATCATGATCAACACTGCCAAGATGACCGCGATGATCATCACGATCAGTTGGCCGGACATGCCGACAGCGGTGATCACCGAGTCGATAGAGAAGACGACGTCCATCACCATGATGGTGCCGATGGCCCGCCCCAGCCCGATCTGGTGCGAGGCCCGGGCGGCGGCGCGCTCCTGCTTGTGGGTGGGCGGACGCTGGCCTTGTTCGACCGCGTACTCGGCCCGCTCCTCTTTGAGGGTAACCTTCTTGAAAAGCTCGTCAACGCCTTTCCAGACCAAGTAGGCGCCGCCGACCAGCAAGAGCAGGTCCTTGCCGGAGATAGCCGGATCGAAGAAAGGTTCGTGAGGCAGGGGCAGAGTGAAGAGGGTGGTCTGGATATGGGCGATGAAAGCCGCGAAACAGAGGAAGACGATACGCATCGCCAGGGCGCCGAGCAGCCCGAGGCGTCGACCGATATGACGCTTGCCCTGGGGCAGGCGCGCAGTGGTGATAGCAATGAAGACGAGGTTGTCAATCCCTAAGACCAACTCCAAGAAAATCAAGATCAACATGGTCACCCAGGTGTTGGCACTGAGGAAGATATTAAAATCCATGCTGTTATTTTAACCTAAGCATGTCAGGGCTAATAACAGGCCGGCAACGCTTCGCGCTACACTATCCCTTATGTTTTTCCGGCATGACAAGGGCGGCTCGCTCGAGCAGGGCGCGGGCAAGCGTAGGCGCCGCACTGCGGGGGTTTCCCGGGGCCATGGCGAAGAGCGCGCCGAGGCAGCCCCTGAGGATCAAAGCGCCGCCGCTGAGCCGACTTTACCGGAAACCGTGCTGTCTTGGCCCAAACGAGTGCTGGGGGCAGCCCTGGAGCGCACCTGGGGAGAGCAGAAAGAGGCCCAGTTCGCCGCCCATCGCACCACTAAGGACTATATCTGGAACACCGCTGGCTTCGCCAGCTGGGGCCTGGTCTTTCCGCTGCTCACCATCGTGGTCTCGCAGCTAGTCGGCCCCGATTTGGCCGGGGTGTTCTCCTTGGCCTTCATCACCGCCAGCCTCTTGATGATCGTCGGCAACTTCGGGATGCGCCCTTTCCAGGTCTCGGACATCGCCCAGCACTACCGTTTTTCCAGCTATCAGAGCAGCCGTTTGCTCTGCTGTGGGTTGATGTTGGTGGTGGCCCTGGTCTGGTTTTGGCTGCGCGGCTACAGCGGCGACCTCTGGCAGGTCTGCTGCGGCGTCACCCTCTACAAACTGTTTGACGCCTGGGCCGACGTCTATGAGGGGCGCTTGCAACAGTGCGACAAGCTGTATCTGGGCGGCATCTCCCAGACTTTGCGCTCGGTTCTGGTCTTCATGGTGGCGACGCTCACCTTGGTGGTCAGCCACAACCTGGTCGCGGCCAGCTATGCCATGGCAGTAGCCGCAGCTTTAAGCTTCGCCGGCGTGACCCTACCGCTGGCCCTCCTGGAAACCCCCAAGTCGGCTCCAGGCCAAACCGGCGGCCCGCAACACGGCGGTACGCTGGCCCTGCTGCGGGCCTGTTTTCCCCTTTTCGCCGCGCTCTTCCTCTATACCCTAGTCGACAACCTGCCGAAATTCGTGATCGACGGAGTGGGCGGCCCGGCTGCCTACACCAACCAGCTCTTCTTCAACGCCCTCTACTTCCCCGCCCAAGCCATCCTCCTCACTGGGGGCTTCATCTACAAACCGATGCTAGGCAGAATGGCCGCAGACTGGGCTCAGCGCTCTCGTCACGGCCGCTTTGACCTGCGCATCATCTTACTGGTCGCGGCGATCGTGGCGATCACGGTGATCGGGATACTGGTGATGGGTTGGATTGGGATACCGGTCTTCAGCTGGCTATATGGGGTAGATTTCGGGGGCGTGCCCGGGATGTCCACGATGACTCTGATCATGGTGGCGGCCGGCGGTGTGACCGGCATCTGCGACCTGCTCTACCAGGTGATCGCGGTGCTGCGCGAACAACGCAAAGTGACCAAGCTCTACCTGGTCACTTTCGCTTTCTCGCTCTTGGTGCTCCTGCTCTTGGTGCCGATGACCGGCCTTGCCGGCGCGGTGACCGGTTATTTGATCGTGATGGCCATCCTGATGCTGCTCTTGGTCTGGCAATACCTGACGATCCGGATAGAGCAGTACCGGGCAACGCGCCAAGAGGGCCTATCCTAGACATCTCGCAGGGTACGGCGCCAATGCTGACTTATTGAAGCTATAATGAGGTGTCCCCATCGTCTAGCGGCCAAGGACGCCGGCCCTCAAGTCGGAAACGGAGATTCGAATCCTTCTGGGGACACCATTTTCCTTTGAGCGGTGATCCTAATCTGGAATGGAAGTCAGAGCGCTTCAGCGAATCCAACGGATTTCGGCTTCGCGTGCCTCCTGCAATGGCTCAAACTCGTGATGATCCGAGCTGAGCAGGCATGCGCCCAAGTTGTGTGTGACCGAAAGCGCAATGGCATCAGCCAAAGAAATACGGTATTGGGCCTTAAGCCGACCTGCCAGGCGAAAAACCTGGTCGCTTAAACTGTGAATGACCTCAATAGAAGAGGCGGCAACATCAGAGAGCAAGGTCGCAGCAACATCGCTGCCTGCGACTTTAATAACATCATAATATACTTCTAACAGATTGATCTCGTGGATGTAGACTTTCGTGCGGCCCTCATCTGCCGCAATCAAAACGTTGCCCACCACCTCAGCCCCTACTTCATCAGCAAGTAAGGCTATCAGCGCGCAGGCATCAAGGACGTACGAGGTGGGCATCTTCGTATTCCCTCTCTTCAGCCTTGGCCTTAGCAAATGCCTCGCCAGAGAGACCAAGCATGGCGAATCTCCCTTGTAGCGCATGCCTATGAGGTTTCGAGATAGCGTCCAACGGCCCGGTTAAAGACGAGCTTGCCCTGTCTTGGACGCGACGACGCCCGCGCTCTTCTGCAGCGAAGTTGAAAAACCTTGGCTCAAGTTTAACTGGGACGATCCAGATAGCGCCCACCGATTCGCGCACGTCTAAATAGTCACCCGCTTCTAAGCCCATATGCTTAACCAAGGTTTTAGGCAACGTCACTTGGGATTTCTCCCTAAGTTCCACCAACATGGTTAACTCCTCATTTGTAGGAATTTCCTACTAATTATAGCAGTATAAAGCTCCCCTTGTCAATCAGCCGCAGCTTACTAGAACCTCGGCGACGGCGCTACAGAAGCAGTCAATCTCGGCTTCGGTGTGGGCAGTGGAGAGGAATATCGCCTCATACTGGCTAGGTGCGATCCAGTAGCCGCGTTCAAGCATGCCACGGAAGTAGCGGGCGAAACGCTCGGTGTCGCAAGTCGCAGCGTCCTCCCAGTTACGTACCGGGCGGTCACTGAAGAAGATGGTCAAAAGCGAGCCAGATCGCTGCACCTGGGCGGTGGCTCCGGAGCCTGAGATGGCCTGCTCGATGCCCTTTTGCATACGGAAACCAAGCTCCTCCAAACGCTCGTAGACTCCAGGCTTCTGCAGCTCCTTGAGAGTAGCGAGGCCAGCCGCCATCGCCAGGGGGTTACCGCTCAAGGTACCAGCCTGATAAACCGGGCCAGTCGGAGCGAAGGCCTGCATGATGTCGGCGCGACCGGCAATGCAGCCGACCGGCAAACCGCCGCCGATGATCTTGCCCAAGGTGGTCAGATGTGGGGTCACCCCATAGAGCGCTTGGGCGCCACCCAAGCTTGCCCGAAAACCGCTGATCACTTCGTCAAAGATGAGCAGGGCGCCGTTCTGCTCGCAGAGTTCTTTCAGGCCCGCAAGAAAACCCGGTGCGGGCGGCACCACTCCCATGTTGCCGGCAATCGGCTCGACGATGATCGCGGCGACCTGGTCTGGATAGCTTTTGAAGGCCTCTGCGACCGCTCCGAGATCGTTATAGGGGCAGACAACGGTGTCGCAGGTCGCGCCCGGCGTCACACCTGGCGTATCAGGGATACCCAGGGTGGCCACGCCACTACCGGCGGCAACCAAGAGTGCATCGGAGTGGCCATGGTAGTTGCCGGCGAACTTGATGAACTTGGGCCGCCCGGTAAAACCTCTGGCCAAGCGGATCGCACTCATGGTGGCCTCGGTGCCAGAGGAGACCATGCGCACTTGCTCGGCGCTGGGCACCAGCTTGCAGATCTCGGCGGCTAGGGCGATCTCCGCCTCGCA
>JAISGO010000031.1 GCA_031263025.1 Coriobacteriales bacterium | reverse complement strand
GGGGCCATCATCCGCAGCGCCGAGGTAGTCGGCGCGAGCGGCCTGGTCATCCCGGCCAACCGCAGCGCAAGCGTGAGCGAGGCCACTTTTCGCACCTCGGCAGGTGCGGTCGAGCATCTGCCGATCGCCAAGGTCGCCAACCTCGTCCAAGCCATCCAGGCCCTCAAAGAGGCCGACTTCTGGATTGCCGCCGCTGACCAACACGCCGCCCAGGACATCTGGCAGTCCAACCTTAAGGGCAGGATCGGTCTGGTGTTGGGCGCCGAGGACAGTGGCATCTCCGAACGGGTGGCTACAGCCTGCGATTTCAGCTTCCGTCTACCCCAGCGCGGACACACCGAGTCGCTCAATGTCTCGGCCGCTGCCGCCGCCATCGCCTTTGAGTGGATGCGCCAGAACTTCGACCAGGGCCAAGCCCCTGCCTGATGGCCCGCCCCCAGCACATCCTCTTGGTCGACGGCTACAACGTGTTGCGCTCTGGACAGTATGCCGCTCATCTAGAGCGTAGTCAAGCCTTGGGGGCCGACTGGACCGATGGCTACTTCAACCGCGCCCGTGAATGCCTCTACAAGGACGTCGCCGAACTGGCGGCTGGACGTTTTAGACCCTACATCGTCTTCGATGCCGCCGCCAATCCCTATGACGGCCAAAAGGAGCACCATACCGGCAGCCTCACCGTGCTCTTTTCTGACTACGGACAGAGCGCCGACAGCAAAATCGAAGGTCTGAGCAAGCGTTTCCAAGAGCAGGGCTATCCTGTAACGGTGCTCTCTGCCGACCGCGCCCTGCAGGAAACCGTGATGGGCGGCCAGGTCACACGCATGTCAGTGCTCGACTTCACCCGCGAGCTCGAGTACGTAGCCGAGCTCGACGTGCCCGAAGCGCCCTCTACCAACAAGTTGGGCGACCATCTCGACCCCGAAACCCGGGCCAAGCTGGACCGTCTACGTGGGCGGCCTTAAGCAGAGCTACAATCAAGACATGCAAACTACCAAACTCATCGTCGGTCTGGGTAACCCCGGCGCTGAATACGCCCAAACCAGGCACAATTGTGGCTTTATGGCCGTTGATGCACTCGCAGGCAAACTCGGTGTCAACTATTGGAAAAGCGACTGCCAGGCTGAGGTCGGCCGCACCCAAGACAGCACCGGGGAAGTCGTCTTGGCCAAGCCTCAGACCTTCATGAACCTCTCCGGCCAGGCGGTCAAAGGCCTGGTCAAGAAATTCGCGCTTGACCCCGCCCGAGACCTCTTGGTCATCCAAGACGAACTCGACCTTGAACCCGGCACCGTGCGCCTCAAACAGGGCGGTGGTCATGCCGGTCACAACGGTCTGCGCAGCATCATCGACTGCCTTGGCAGCAAGGACTTCGCTCGCCTCCGGGTGGGGATAGGCCATCCCCAGGATGGGATGCCGGTCGACATCTACGTCTTGCAGCGGCTCAAGGGTGACAAACTATCAGAGCAGCAGGATCACGTCGCAGAGGCCGTGCGCCTTGCCAGCCAGTGGCTCGCTTAGGCGCTAAAGTCGCATTCTCTCAACCATCTGTTTCGGTCAGGCGTTCTTTGATGGCACGACGGCCAGCCTTGGGATCGCCTAGGCAAGGTGCAAGCTCGCGCCAAAAATCCCCTACACTCGGATAGCGCCGTTCTGGCATAGTATCGAGAGCCCGCGCCAAGACAGTGTCAGCCACCTGGTCAAGCTCTGGCCGCAGTAAGGATGGGCGGCTGATCGAGCCCATGGTGGCGTGCTTGGCCCTAGCTAAGTCGGCACACTCAAAGGGGTTCTCACTGGTGAGCAAAAAATAACAGAGCGAAGCTAAGGCCCACTGATCGCTCTCTGGCCCCACTGGCAGGCCTTGGAGCTGCTCATAAGGCATGTAGCCGATCGTCCCACCAGCTGCGAAATCCTGTACTACCGACCCCTGGATCGCCCCACCGGCACTCAGCAAGGCCATGCCGAAGTCTGCCACTTTAATCCGGCCGCTACGCGCAAGTAGGAGGTTGGCCGGCTTGATATCAAGATGTAGTACCCCGTTCTCATGCGCAAAAGCAATCGCCGCGGATGCATCCTGCATCACAGCCGCGATAGCATCAAGGTCCATCAGATCATCGAGGGTTAGCAGATAATCGTCAAGGTTGGGGCCGTCGACTGCCTCCATCACGATGTAGGGCATCTCAAAATCGTAAACCTGGACGATATGGGGGTGGTTGAGGAAAGCAGCGGCGCGTGCCTCGGCAGCCACGCTCTTCGATAACGCAGAACCGTCATTCGTCACGCGCTTGATTGCCACCCGCCTGCCTAGTTTTTGGTCCCAGGCCAGAAAGACCGTCGCAAAACCGCCTTCGCCCAAGGCCGCTTGTACTTGGTAGCGACCAAGGATCTGTTCAGGCTGCATAATCATCATCCGGCGGCGTGACCAAGATCGCGATTGCCGCTTTGATATAGTCGAAATAAGCCCGGCCCATCTGGTCGATCCCAGCCTGCGTGATCCGGTCTGAGACGAAGCGCTCGACCGCATCGTCCTCGATACGCTCAAGCCGCGCGCTGGGCAGGCACTGGCGCAGCGCGTCCTCGGTGCTGCCCACCCCAAGATGATAGGTGTCTGGACCAGAGACCTGGTCTTGGCCCCCACAAAGAAAGACTTGCTCAATTCCCGCGCCTAAAGGATCTGCGGCCAGCGCCCGCAATATCTCAGGGAAGACGTATTTGCTACCAGGGCCACCCACTGTCAGCAAGGGCCATTGCAAGAGCGCCGAGAGGGCACAAAGCGCGGGACGCGATGGGTTATCCGGCCAGCGTCCAATCAAAAGTGTCTTGATCGGGGCAAGCTGCGGGCCTTGATCGGGGCAATTCAAGGCCAAGGTGTCAGGATGTTCAAGGTTCCATCGTTTAGCCGCGTCTTGGCTGGTCAGGTAGGCAATAGCGGCTACCGCGGTCTCGGTCACCCCTTGAGCGCAGATACGTTCGTATTGGGGCAAGGCAAGGCAGTCGAGCGCTGGTGTGCCCAGAAGCTCTGGCGGCGCCACGACTAGACCTTGGTTGATGCTGAGCTCGGCTAAAACAGCGGCCAGCCTTTTGGTCTGTACCTCGCGCTGGGCCTGCTGAGCCTTGACCGGCTTGGCTTTCTTGCTTGTTTTAGCGGTACTTGGTCCAGTCAGAGACTGGGGCAGAGCCAACAGCGGTACGCGCAAGACCCCGGCCAGATAGGTCCCGGCACAAGCGTGGCCAAGGCCAAGGGCTGGCACCAACACAGCCTGACCGCCCCCGGCAAAGATTCCTTGTTCTGCCACAGTTCTGGTCAACTCTGATAATTTGTCAGAACGTGCACGCTCAAGGGCCAACTCCTGCGAACTAATCGGAGAACGGTCACGACGTTCCTTGTGTAACTTCTTATATTTAGCAGGCGTATCATCGAAGACGACCTCACCTCTGCGTAAGCCGATCACGCGGTCGGCCAAATCGGCCGTGGCTGCCTTGCGTCCAGCGAAAATCACGGTAGTAGCGCATTCCTCTACGGCTTTCTGCATGGCCTTACGGTATTTTTCAAGGAAGTCCTTGTCGATCATGGAGACCCGGCCGTCCATCACTAGGATCTGCGGGTGCAGCTGTACCAGCACCGAGGGAATCAGACGCTCTTGCAGTGCTTTATTCAAACTGTTCAGAGGCTGGTCGAGCCGTTTGCCGAGCTCCGAGAACTCCGCTGCCGCTGCCGCGACCGCCTGAGCCTGGATCTTATCAAGCCCCATTTGGCGGCAGATCAGCATCAAGTTGTAGTTGCCCGTGAACTTCTTGATCAGGATACCAGCCGCCGGGCGCTGCACCGCCACTTCACCGTTGACCTGGATGAAACCAGAGGAAGGCAGCTTACTACCACGAATCAGGGCGCACATAGTCGAACAGCCCGAACCAGAGTCACCGAAGAACTGCACCCGTTGGCCGCGTTTGATCTCGAAGCTGATGTCTTTGGCTGCGACGACCCGCCGCATGGCCCGGCGGTGTCCACGCGAGATCAATGAGAGCACGCGTTCGCCTTCGCTTCGGTAGACTCGGAAATTCTTGTTCACATGAGCAAAGCGTACGGCCACCGGATCGCCCACGTCGTCGCAACGCTCGATCCGATAACGGCGAGCGACAATTAGCTCAGACTTCGACATCACGCACCTCCGCCCGCAGATGATGGCAGAAATACACGCAGACTAGCACCGTAGCTACCAACACGACGAGGAAACCGAGGTCGGCCCGCTTATCGAGGAAAAACCATTGCCCCTCGAAGCAGTCTCTGATCGCCTCGTCGAAGAAAGTCACCGGATTGAAAGCCAAGACCCAGCTAATAACATGCGAATGCATATTGTCGATATTAAAGAGGATGCCGGAAAGCCAGAACAAGGGTGTCGAGAGGAACTTACAGATACTGATCATGTCCGGAAAGACCGTAGCGATCATCGAGGTGGTAAGAGCCACGATGTTGAAGAACACGTACATACCTACAAACAATAGCGGCAGCATCAACCAATGAATGGTCGGGGCATGCAAGTAGATCACACAGATGATGAAATTAACACAGAAACCGATGGCTAAGGTCAAAAACTCCGGCAAGGCCACCACCCCGGTCAGGCAAACCGGATGGAGCAGACCACGCTGCATCAGCTTGCGCTGCTGTTTGATTGAACGAACCCCAGAAGTGATCATCCTTTGCATGAAGAACCAGGGAATGATGCCTGCGCCCAGCCATAGGATGTAGGGCATCGTGTCGACCGTACCCTTGCCCTGCTTGAAACCGACGATCATAGCCAACGAGAAGACACCCACGTAGATGATCGGCTTGGCAATCATCCAAAACCAACCCAGCGCCCCATCGTGCAGCTCTTTGCGCAGTTCAGTACGGGTCAGCGCCCACACGATCGGGAACTGCTTGATGTTCCAGTAGAATATCTCGTACAGGGTACGCATAGGGTTTGGGCTGATTATACCTGGTTGGGGGACTTACCACCTCGAGCATGAGTAGAAAGAAAGGCGTGGACGCCTAGCCAAAACATGATTGGCGCTTAAAGTTGGCCAGAACCACTGAATGCCAAATTAAATGCCAAATGAAACCTGTCCCTTTTTGACACCTCCCGACTCCGCGCTAGTTCTTCAAGGAATTGATCGGCGCGGGGAAACGCCCGCCACGCTGAGCCAAGGTAGTAGGGACGGCTGCGTCATCTAGCCCCCTGATCTTGATTACCGGAGCCTCGCCGAGCAGGCCGCCGAAGTGCAGGACGTCGCCGGGGCCATGCCCGATCGCCGGGATCAGACGGGCGGCGGTGGTCTTGTTGTTGATCACGCCGATGGCCAGCTCGTCGGCGATGATGCCGAAGATGGTCTCGACCGGGGTGTCGCCGGGGATGGCGATCATGTCCAGGCCCACGCTACAGACTGAGGTCATTGCCTCGAGCTTCTCAAGCGTTATCTCGCCGGCGGCGGCCCGGGCCAGCATGGTAGCGTCCTCACTGACCGGGATAAAAGCACCGGACAGGCCGCCGACGCTGGAGCTGGCCATCACACCGCCCTTTTTGACAGCGTCATTGAGCAGGGCGAGCGCCGCAGTAGTACCCGGGGCGCCACAGCGACCGACCCCGATGGCCTCGAGGATATCGGCCACCGAGTCGCCCACCGCCGGCGTGGGCGCAAGCGAAAGGTCAAGGATGCCCATCTGCACACCGAGGCGCTTGGAGGCAGCCCGGGCGATGAGCTCGCCGGCCCGGGTGATCTTGAAAGCGGTAGCTTTAATCGCCTCGGCGATGGCGGTCAGGCTGGCATCTTGCGGCATCTCGGCGAGCACCGCGCGTACCACCCCGGGGCCGGAGACACCGACGTTTAAGGTAGCATCGGCCTCGCCTGCTCCGCAGAAAGCCCCAGCCATGAATGGGTTGTCCTCGACCGCATTGGCGAAGATGACCAGCTTGGCGGCTCCGATGCTATCGCGGTCGGCCGTGGCCTCGGCACTCGCGCGTACCGCATGCGCCATCCCGAGCAGAGCATCCATATTGATCCCGGCCCGAGTCGAGGCCACGTTGACACTGGCGCAGACCCGCTCGGTCACGCTCAAAGCCTCGGGGATGCTGGCGATCAGGGCCCGGTCGGCGGCGCCGGTGCCTTTATGGACGATGGCGGAAAAACCGCCCACGAAGTCCACCCCGACCGTCTTGGCCGCGCGGTCGAGGGCAGTGGCGACCGGCACCAAGACCGGGCCCGCGCTCGCGTTATGAGCCTGGGCGGGCGCTCCTGCACTGGGCCTATTCGACTTGATGACTTCCTGGCAGGCCGCGCAGACTTGGGCGACCGGTGTCACCGAAATGCGCTTATTGATGATCGGGATGCCATACTCACGGCTAAGCGAATCGGCCACCTCGACCAGATGCTCGGCCTTGCGGCAGAGCTTGTCATAGATACGCTGGGCGGTGGTCGCCACCGCGTCTGAGGCGCAGTCCATGATGTTCAGGGCGAGGGTAGTAGTACGGATGTCCAAACTGTGCTTGGAGACCATCTCCAAAGTCTCGAAGATGTCTTGGGGAGTGAGTTTCATGCCCCTATTATGACTTATCCGGGCGCTGTCCGCCCCCAAACGGGACACTCTCAATAGATTCAACAGAGCACCCGCAGCCATTTTACATACTACAATTAGTAAGATGAAAAACACAGGAGGAGCGCAGGTGCACAGCCTGGACACAGGCAAGAAGATAGGAGCAGGTTTAATCGCGGCGGCGCTGGCCGGACTGCTCGCGCTGCTGTTCTTTGGCCTCTTCGGCAGCAGCAAAGAGGCCTTTGCCAGCCCGACCATGACCACCTACTCCTTCAAGTTCGCCAAGAAAAGCTACCCTAAGTCCGGCCTCGTATACCAAATCGGCAGCGAGACCTGGGTAAAATGGCACCCGGTGCCGGGGCGGGCAAATCTCTGGCGGAGCTATGCCACAAAGACCCTCCCCTGTGTCGAGATCACCGCCTTCCAAGCCAACGCCATCGCTGACCTCGTGCCGGGGCCGCGTGTCACTCTCAAGGGGCAGGCCTACCCCATCGCCCGTTTCAAACTCAGCCAACTCTACCTTGGCACCATCGACCTCTCCAAGATGAGCAGCCTCGCCCTCGACCAAGACGTAGAGAACAGCTACTCCAAACATGGCAAATGGTTTGCTGACGGCCAGCAACTGCGCAGCGGCCCGGTCAAGCTGGTCTTTCACGCCGATCTCAATCTCGCGGACGACCTGGTAATCGCGAGCGCCAGACAGGATAGCTTGATCGACCGGATCAAGGTGGGCAATGCTACTTTCGCGCTCAATAAACGGATGCGAGAAGCAGGTGAGGATTGCTGCAAGGTCTGCGCACAGGCCCGGGCTTTCAGTCTGGATCAAGTCAGGCAGGTCTTCTATATCCATGACTGGATGGACCGCTATATCTATTATGACTTCCCGCTTTTCCAGAACCCATCCCTGGTCAGGCAGGAGAGCCTGTATGAGACGATGGTCGAGCACCGGGGGGTGTGTGATGATTACGCGGACACCTTTGAGGTGTTCATGTGTGCGCTGCAGATCCCGGAGCAAAAGATCGTCAACACCCGGATCAACCACTCCTGGAACCTCGTCGAGCTGCGGAACACCTGGTACCAGATTGACGTGACCTGGGACGACGCCATCTTTGGCTGGGACGGCAACAGCCAAGACACACCGGGCTATGACTCGGGGCAAAACGCTTACGGGGTCTGGACGCCTCAGTACACAGATTTCTTGATGTCAGACGCGACCTCGATCGCCGTTGGGCACGATTACACAGCGACCGAACGGGCCGCTTATCCTGAGCTCTGCCCCACCGACTTCGCCCAGGCTTATCCCGAGTACTTCCAAAACGCCAGTACACAGGCCGAGGACATGACCGACCTGGCCTATTTCGACACCGCCAACCCCGGCGCGACTTTCTTCCGCTCCTGGATCCGCGCGCTGGGTCTTTAAAGCTGCTCCAAACGGGGACATCCAAAATAGCCTGGGGAAGCCTCATGCCCCAAGGTTATTTCAGGTGTCCCCGCTAGCATGCCAAAAGTGGTCTGTCCCCTTTTGGCAAAAGACTAGTCTTGTTCGATCTTGTCCTTGCCGCCCAGGTAGGGGCGCAGCACTTCGGGGACGGTGATCGATCCGTCAGCGTTCTGGTAGTTCTCCATGATCGCAGCCATAGTGCGCCCGACCGCCAACCCCGAGCCGTTTAGGGTATAGAGGTAACGCTTGCCCTTGAAGTGGGCCGGGTCCTGGTAGCGGATATTCGCCCGGCGGGCTTGAAAATCGGTGCAGCAGGAGCAGCTGGAGATCTCCTTGTAGTCGTTATAAGAAGGTAACCAGACCTCGAGGTCATAGGTCTTGGCGGCGGAGAAACCAAGGTCACCAGTGCAGAGGTTGATCACGCGGTAGGGCAGCCCCAGCAGCTGCAGGATGTTCTCGGCGTCAACCACCATCGACTCCAGCTCATCGTAGCCATCCTCAGGCCTGCAGAACTTGACCATCTCGACCTTGTCGAACTCATGCACCCGGATCAACCCTCGGGTGTCCTTGCCATAGGAGCCGGCCTCCTCACGAAAGCACGGCGTGAAAGCACAGTACTTGAGGGGCAGGTCGGCGGCGTCTACGGTCTCCTGGGCGTGGATGTTGGTGAGCATCACCTCGGCGGTGGGGATCAGATAGAGTCCGCCGGTGGTCTTGAAAGCGTCGTCTTCAAACTTAGGCAGCTGTCCGGTGCCGGTCATGGTCTCAGCCGAGGCCAGAATCGGCGGCCACCACTCTTTGAAGCCACGGCTACTGTGGGTATCACACATGAAGTTGATCAGGGCCCGCTCCAGCTTGGCGCCCATCCCGCCGAGCAAGATAAAGCGCGACTCGGCCAGCTTGACCGCGCGATCGAAGTCGATGATCTGTAGGTCGATTCCGAGGTCCCAGTGCGGCTTGAACTGGAAATCGAACTGCCGTGGCGTACCCCAACGGCGCACCTCAACGTTGTCGTTCTCGTCGACGCCGATCGGGGTGGTCTCGCTGGGGAGGTTGGGGATGGTGAGGAGGAGCTGGTCGAGCTCGGCTTGGACGGTGTCAAGCTGCTCCTGGTCGGTACTGATCTGGGCGTTGGTTTGCTTGACTGCGGCCTTCATCTGCTCGGCTTCGTCAGCGCGGCCTTCCTTGAGGGCCTGACCGATGGCCTTGGAGGCGCTGTTGCGCTCGGCCTGGGCATCCTCGACTTGGCGGATCAGGACACCCCGGCGCTGGTCGAGTGACTGATAGCGGGCCTGGTCGAAATGTCCGTGCTGTTGCTCGCAGGAAATAGCAACGACATCTAGGTGATCACGGATGAATTTGGGGTCTAGCATAAAAGGGCTTCTCTTTCCTTGGGCAAAATCTTGCTGTGGTTATTGTAACCCCTCTTGCGCCATCAAGAAAAGAGCGCTGCGTCCACAAGACGACGGACGCCTCGTGGACGCAGCGCTAGGTCACGCAGAAACCTTAAAAAACTAGGCCTCACTCACACCAGGCGGAACATTGCCGGCGGCAGGGTTGACTCCAGGGTTGGCACCCTGCGGCGCAACCGTCCCGGTATTGATGGTGTAGGGGTCGGCTGGATTGGCGTTAAAGGGGCTCTCGGAGCTGACCTGGGGGTCAGCTCCGAGAATGAGGTTGTCTATGGGAGCGCCAGCGGCCATCGGGTTCGCCGAGGGAGCAGCAGCCATATCTGGCACCACCTGGACGCCCGTCGCGACCGCTGCATTCTGCTGCATCTGTAGGGGGCTAACCTGCGGCATCGCCTCGCCGACTGGCATCACTCCAGGCTGGGCGACCACGCCAGGTTGCGCAGCCACGGCGGCGGCATGAAGGTCGCCTTTGATCTCCTGGGCATCGGTGTGCAGGACGCTGGGGATGTCGGTCTTGTTGTCCAAAACCGCCTTGGCCTCCTCGGCGTTCTTCTTGACCTGGGCCGCGATCTTCTCGCGCGCCTCGTCGATCTTGGCCCGGGTGGCCTCACGCTCGGCGTTGCGGCCGCTATCCACGAAATCATTGGCCTTTTGGCGCACCTGCTCGGCCACGTCCTTGGCCTGCTCACCGACGGCGTCGATGCGCTCACGCGCCTGCTCGCTGACTTTGTTCAGACGCTGCTGGGCCTGGTTGCCTAGGTGCTCGGCCTTCTGGCGCGGCCCCTCGGGTACCTGGCCCCAGACGTCGCCCACGACCTCGGCGACCCTGGCGCGATTTTCCTTGCCGTTGTGTGGTGCCAGCAAAAGCGCCCCGATCGCACCGATGGTGCCACCGATCAATAGGCTGGCTGTCGAGAATTTTGCCATCTGTTTTCCTTTCTTACTCATTCATCCTATACAGTATAGAGCCTCTGCGCACTGGTGGTGCTAGCTGTTTGTCGCTTAAGCGCGTCCTCGCTTACGCTGGGGCGGCCAGCCGCAAACAAGGGGCAGCCCTTGGCCGCGTGGCCTTACCTTTATTTGTTAACCTGGGTCGCGACCGGCTTACCCGCGAGCCCGTCCATCACGAACTGGGCGATCTGGGTGGCAGCGCGGGTCTGGGCCTCTTTGGTCGAAGCGCCCAGATGAGGGGTGAGCACCGCGCTCGGCAGCTCATGCAGGGGCGAGCTTTCGACTGGCTCGTGCTCCCAGACGTCGATACCGCAGGCGTAGACCTTACCGCTCTTGATGGCAGCGGCCAGGGCCTCGAGGTCGACGATGCCGCCACGGGCCACGTTTAAGACGATCGCACCATCCTTCATCTGGCTAAACTGCTCGGCGGAGAGCATCCCCCGGGTCTCGTCGGTGAGCGGCATGTGCACGGTGATGAAGTCAGCCAGGGGCAGCAGCTCTGACAGATTGTCGTAGAGCCTAATGCCCATGGCGGCCGCCTTATCGGCTGGGCAATAGGGGTCATAGCCGATCAAGGTCATGCCGAAGGCCTTGGCGCGCTCGGCGACCAGCCCGCCGACCCGGCCGGTACCGATGATAGCCAGGGTCTTGTCGTAGAGCTCGACTCCGGAGAACTTGCCTCGATCCCATTTGCCGGCGTGCATGGAGGCCGAGGCCTCGGCGGTATGACGGGCGGCGGCCAACATCAGGGCCATGGTCTGCTCGGCGGCCGAGACCACATTGGAGGCGGGGGCGTTGCAGACGATGATACCCTGGTCAGAGGCCTGGGCCAGGTCGATGTTGTCGACCCCGACCCCGGCGCGGCCGATTACCTTGAGCTTGGTACCAGCCTTAATCACGTCTGCGGTGGCGGTGGTGGCGCTGCGCACGATTAGGGCGTCATAGGCGCCGATCATGTCGATCAGCTCCTGCTCACTGTGGTCATAAATGGCGTCAACCTGGTAGCCAGCCCGAGTGAGCAGGTCAATCCCCTCCTGGGCGAGTTTGTCAGCAATCAAAACCTTCATCTGCGAAGCCTCCTTATAGCGTCGTTGGCATCCGGGGAAACACAGCTGCGCCCCACCGGGATGCATGGTATCTGAAGTACCCCCCATCATAGCACACAGCCTGCACAGGTTTTAGAAAAAGAATGCCAAAAAGGGAAATGCCAAAAAGGGACAGGTCATTTTTGGCAATGCCAAATTGGGGACAGGTCTTTTTTGGCAATTGGCGGAGCGCCTTAAACAAAACGGGGACACTCTATAGAGTGTCCCCGTTCATGTACATGTATCAAATGAAACGTCCCTTTGATACACTTCACTTTGATACACTTTGGTGTGTGCTGCGTAATTTAGTTGCTGTAGGCGCTGCTATACTGCTGGACGGCGTTCGCCAGATCAGGGTTGTTGGCAATCGCCTGGGCAGCCAAGACCGCGACCACGATGGTGACGATGATGGTAATCACGATGGCAGCGGCGCCCAAGATGATGCCGACGATGGCCAGGGTCTTCTTTTGTCCCGCCTTACCGGCCTGCACCACCGAGATGATGCCGAGCACGATCGCGACCAGGGCGACCACGATAAAGAAATAGTTGACCAACGGAATAAAAGAGAACACCACGGCGACGATGCCGCAGACCAGGGAGGCGATGCCCAAGCCTTTGGCGGCGTTGCTCTGTTTGGGCGGCATCGGAGCCGGGGCCGGGGCAGGCGCAGGCGTCGAGGCGTCGGCGGTGGTTACGGTTTTATCTTCAGACATAGTACCTTCTTCCCTCAAAGAATGAACATTACATCTTTTACTCTAGCACATCAAATAATGATTTCGGTACTGAAACGATTATTTTTCTCCCCCTCCCCTGCCAAAAGGGACCTGTCCGATTTGGCATCTCGCAGCGCGCTGCGAGCATGGGCGCCAAGGATGCCAAGGAGGGATTATAATATCCGCACTTGTTGCGAACTGCATGTCTTAAACAAAGGAGGCACATAGTGCAGAAGAAATACTTGATGACCCCAGGCCCCACCCCGGTACCGCCGGAAGTCTTGTCCACCCAGGGCGAGCCGATGGTGCATCATCGCACCCCGGATTTCGAGGCGGTGGTGCGCAAATGTGAGGACGGCTTGAAACAGATCTTCCAAACCGAGCTCTCCGACGTCTTGATCTTCGCCAGCTCCGGCACCGGTGCGATGGAGGCCTCGATCGTCAACTCCTTCTGCCCCGGCGACAAGGTGTTAGTCACTTACAATGGTAAGTTCGGCCAGCGCATGCAGCAGATCAGCGAGGCCTACGGCCTTCAGGTCGAGGTCCTCGAGTATGGCTGGCAGGTCTGTGTCAACCCCGCTGACATCAAGAAGAAGCTTGAGCAGGACCCCAGCATCCGCGGCGTGGTGGTGACCCAGTCCGAAACCTCCAGCGGCATCCTCAACGACGTCGAGGCGATCGGCAAGATCGTCAAGGACTACCCGGACTGCCTGATGATCGTGGACAGCATCACCGGCATCGGTGCGGTCGACTGCAAGGTCGACGACTGGAACCTCGACATTGTCAGCTGCGGCTCTCAGAAGGGCCTGATGTGCCCGCCTGGCCTGGCCGTGGTCAGCGTCAGCCCCAAGGCCTGGCAGGCCTATGAGCGCTCGACCTTGCCCAAGTTCTACTTCGATTTCGGCAAGTACAAGAAGAGCCTGGACAAGAACACCACCCCTTTCACCCCAGCGGTCTCGCTGATGAAGGGCCTGGGCGCGGCCATCGACTTGATTCTCGACGAAGGGCTGGATAATGTGATTGCCCGCCACCAGCGCCTGGCCGAGGCCACCCGCCAGGGCGTCGAAGCGCTGGGCCTCAAGCTCTTCGCCCCCAAGGAGGGCCGCGGCAACGCGGTCACCCCGGTCTGGGTACCGGAAGGCATCGACGGCAAGAAGTTGGTCTCAATCATGAAGAACAAGCACGGCGTGACCATCGCCGGCGGCCAGGAGCAGTATTTGGGCCGGATCTTCCGCATCGGCCACCTCGGCTACTTCGGTGACTTCGACATCATCACCACTCTGGCCGCCCTCGAGATGACCTTGCAGGAGCTGGAGTATGATTTTGAGCCCGGCTCTGGCATCAAGGCCGCCGAGGCAGTCTTGATGGCTGAATAATCAGCTATTCGGCACATTTGGGTTTTGCAGCACAGCTTGATACCGACCAGGTAACTGCGCTGTACTGCAAAAGCCCAACTGCACTCAAATATCTGATTATTCGTTTTCTTCAGGGTATCACGGGGAACAGCTTATAAGCTGTTCCCTGTTCGTTTTAATCTCTGCTTATCCAGATTCTTCAGAGAATGCTATTCAGCACATTCTGCGAAAGGAGCCCTTTTGCCAGACGAGCATAATCTCCTGACCGTTGACACCAACCCTACTACGACAATCTCCCCTAAACAAGCTAAACCGGAGGCCACGCTTGGCATTGCGAGCTTTACCTGCGCCCTAGCCGCCGTCGTTTGCTTTGGCGTGTATGAATTCTTCACGTCCGGGAGAGTGCCAAGCGGTATTGCCTTTTTGGCCATAACCTGGCTGGGAAATCTGAGTATCCCCGCAACTGGCGTAGCCCTGGTTTTGGGCATTGTCAGCATTGTCCAAGCCCATCACGCCCACCGCAAGGAGGTTTTTGGCCTGATTGGTTTGATCCTCAGCGCTCTCTCGATAGTGTTTACACTGATGGGGCTTGTGCTGCTCATAGGCGGTTTGGCCGCTTACAACGCCGGCTAAGCCGGCGGCTTCTAAGCAAGGCTTCGGCGGTTAGGTGTCTTCGGGCCAGTTCAATCATTTGACTTTATGGCTCTGAAAGGCCTGGCTCTGGTATATTCCGGCATGACGGGGACAGCTTATAAGGTGTCCCCCTTATAGCTACCCTAATGCTGTCGCTGATGATGGCTGGACTTGTTGCGCCGGAAGAGCACCGTGTGCAGGGCCACGGTCTTGTTGTTGATGTTGTCCTGGTCTTGTTGGAAGAAAGCGCCATCGGGCCCGGCGATCTTGCGTCCACTGGATAACTCATAGTAATGGATGAAGATGGTCTTGGCGGCTGCGGTCAAAGGCACCGCACAGAGCATTCCAAAGACCCCACCTAGCACCATGCCAAGGGTGATCACCACCAGTGAGATCGCTGGATGCAGGGAGACGTTAGCGGAGAGGATACGTGGCGAGATGATGTAGTCATTGGTGATTTGCACTGCCAAGGTCAAGACCACGGCTAACACCGCCGTCAAGGGCGAGACGAAAAGCCCGATCACACCCGCCAAAAGCCAGGCGATGATCGGCCCGACGAAGGGAATGAACACCATCAGCCCGGTGAACATCGCGAACACCGCCGGATAAGGTAAACCTATCAATGTATATATAATTCCAGTGAGAATACCCTCAAACAGGCAGGAGATCACCATGCTGCGCACGTAGCCGCCCAGGGCCTGGGAGCAGGCCTCGGCGACATAGCGGACGTCGCCCTGGTATTTTTGGGGAAAGAGCGAGCGCACCTCGGCCTGGATCTTGGGCAGGTCCTTCAAGACCCAAAAACCCACGATCACCGAGATCGCAACCACAAAAGCCATACCGGCCACCCCGGTCGCCGTGCCGATCAAGAAGTTGGCCGATCCGGAGACCGCCCCCGAGGCCCAGGCCGTGACCGAGCTACTGATGCCGGAAAGTGCCTGGCGCACCGTAGCGTCATTGATGTCGAGATGAAAACGGTTGATCAAGTTGCTCAACACCGACTGGGCCTGCCCCACCCAACCCGGCACCAGACTGGCCAAACCGGCGATCTGTTGCACCACCGTCGGCACTAAGAAGAAGAGGATCAGGGCGAGCGCAGCCAAGGCCACCACATAGCAGAGGAAAGCGGCCAGCCCCCGTGGTACCCGATGGCGGGCCAGCCAAGCCACCGGAACCCGCAGGATAAAGACCAAAAAAGCGCTGAAGAGGATGATCGAGACGCTGGTCCAGACCTGCCCGATCGCGAACAGCACCGCCAGCGCGATCAAGGCGATACCAATAATCGCCCAGGCCCGCACCCCCCAGCGGCGCAGGCGTCCTCCCTCGTTATGTCCAGCCCCTTGTCTCATCGCAGGATAGTTGCCAGCCTCAAAGCCCCCATGACCAAGGCCTGGCCTAGGCCTCGGCACTGTGGCGGCCGATGCCGGGCGCATCGTCTGAGGCGGGCTTTGAGTCCTTGGAGGCAGGCGTGCGCATCCCGTGCACCCGCTGGGTGAGCCCCTCGACCGCGTCGGTGGCTTTGCTGATGGCCTTGCTCAAAAGCTTGGCCGGAGCGGCGGTCACATCGTCGATCTTCTTAGAGACACTGGCGGCCTGGCCGGAGATCTGGGCGGCGTCGGACAGAATCTGGTCAACCTGCATGATCTCGACATTGACCGCGTCGACCGTGAGCATCGCCCGCTCAACGATTGGGTCGATCTTCTGGATGGCTGGTTGGAGCTGGGCCACAGCTTGGTTGGCTTGGGCGACAACCTGCCCGGCCTCATCGATCACCTTGTTAGTATGGTTTAAGGTCTTGGCTAGCTTAAGCACGAGGAAGACAGTAAAGACGATCACGACCAGACAGAGCAGGATGAGTACTACATAGAGTATGGGTAGTAACAGATTTGCAGTGTTCATGGCCAGGTTTCTCCTCTATCTTTCGAAGTCAAGCTTAGTATACTACTCCACTTCGGAGATACCCCAGAACCTCGCGAACCTCCCTGGCCAGCCATCAGACGAGCTTGCCCCCAACGAAGTTGTGCTTATTCCGGAGCAGGCGGCGCAGCTGGGGTAACTCTGACACCTTGTAGTACCGGGGCTCGGCCGCTTGGTCAAACCAAGTATGGGCGGCGCGGCGCCGTTCGATGTAGCGCTCCAGGGACAGCTGCTTGAGGCCGTCGGCCTCGAGCACCTCAGCCATCTGCTGTTTGTACTTGGGCATGAAATGATACTCACCGACCCCACCGGGCAGAAGTGCGGTCTGCACCATCAGGCAGGGGATGCCGGCATAGGCGGCCACCTGCACCGGGTCGGCCTGTTGGTGGGGAAAGATGGCAAAGCTGGCCAGGCGTTCGGTCGCGTCTTCGATGGCCACGCCGGGAAAGATCAGCCCACGCTGGTCCTTGAGGGCAGCATGAGCGACAAGCCACTCGCGCACCTCGTCGAGGTTGGCTGGGTCACAGGTCAACATGTACTCGTCTGGCCCGGTCGCACACACCACCACCACGTCGATTACCTCGGCCTCACTAGTCAGCATCAGACAGGGCCCGTCGCAGTCCCCGGTGGTCATCACCTGCAGGAAAGTATTGGCAGCCTCTCCGCTCACGCGCAGCTTGCCGAGGCCGGATATGTCACAGAACTGGGCCATTCGCAGATCCTTTCCGCCGCTGCGGGCCACCCCGCAAGCACTCCGCAGGAGCGCTTCTTTAACTCGGTACCGGCACTTGATGTTGAAGCAGGCAGGTCGTCTGAGCTGCGCCGCGCCCACCGAACATAATGTTTACCGTCTTGATGAAGAACTGACCGATGCCCTGGATGAAATTGGGACCGGGCACGTCTTTGGCCGCTACTAAGTTGCAGGTCGCTACCACCTGGCCGCCCTGCAGCCAAGTCATGGTACCCACCACTTCGCCCGACTCGACGCTGCCGCCGTTGTTCTTGACTTGGAGCTGCTGGGTGAGGTCGCCGGCCATATCGAAGAGGGTGACGTCGACGTTACCGGAAGAATAGGCCGGCACCGTCTGGTCAATCCAGGCCGAACAGGAGATGTTGGCCACTTGCTGAGTGGGGTTGAGCAGTTGGATCGGCCGGTAGTGCGCCCAGGCCCACTTCATCATCGCAGCTGTGTCAGAGAAGCGCATGTCGTTGTAGGTGCCGCCAAGCACCACCGAGAACAGCTGGATGCCACCCCGCACCGCCGATCCGGCAAAACAGCAGCCGGCTTTGAGGGTGGTGCCGGTCTTCATGCCTAGCACGGTGTCCTGGGGCAGCCACTGTTGCAGATGGTCGGTGCTGTTTAAGGTGATAGTGGTGGAGCCGACCTTGAGCTTGACCGTGTGGGGTTTGACGATACTGGTGAAAGTGGAGTTCTTGAAAGCGTAGCGCTCCAGGATATAGAGGTCGTGACAGGTGCTGACGTCCTGCGGCGAGAGCCCGGAGGCATCGGCATAATAAGTGCTGTCCATCCCCAAAGAGCGGGCCTTGGCGTTCATCAGGTCGACGAACTTCTGCTCGCTGCCGGAGACATTCTCCGCGATGGCGACGGCGGCAGCGTTGTTGCTGGGGATCAGCATACACTGGATGAGCTGGCCGAAAGTCATGGTCATACCAGCTTTGAGGATATAGTTGTCGGTCTGGGCGGCGGCCCCGGCGGTCACCTTCATCTCGGTGTCGAGCGGAGTCGATTCCAACGAGATCATGGCGGTCATGATCTTGGTGATGGAGGCGATCGAACGCTGCTTGTCAGGGTCGCGGGCGAACAGCACGGTGCCATTAGCAGTGGCGACCAAGTCAGCCGAGGCGTTGACGTTGGGCGAGTCCGCTACTTGACTGGGCTGGTACTGGTCGAGGGGGACGCCGCTGATCATATCAGTGGCCTTCTGGCTGGCGTTAGCCTGTTTTAGGACATTGCTCCAGCTGCCGCCCATCACCACGCCGAAAGCCATGCTGAGCACGAAGCTGAGACAGACCACGATGATGATGACCTTGGTCAGGATGGATTTAAGCCCGCCAGCGGAGGGCTTGTGCCCCCTGTCCTCTTTGGGAGAGAAGTCGACCGGGGCCTGTCCCCGCCGGGCCCCGGTCGCTTGTTGCGTTCTCTTTTTGGGTGAAGCGCTCACAGCGCTTACTATTTTAGCAGGTGACCAGATCGCTTGAACGCAAGGCCTTGAAACCGGCCTGCTCGATGATCTTGGCAGCGGCCTCGTTGTCGTCGACGCGCAGGATGTCGACCGCCAACTCCCGCCCGGAGGCGAAGCAGTAAGCGTACTCGACGTTGACCCCGGCCGCGTCGAAGGCGGTGAGCAGCGGCAAAAGTCCACCAGACTTGTCCGGCACCTCGACCGCGCAGACATCGACCAACTTGGCCCGGTAGCCGTCATCGGTTAGTGCCGCAATGGCCGCGTCGGGGTTGTCGGCGATGATCCTGGCCACCCCGTAGTCGGTGGTGTCAGCCACAGTCATAGCTTGCATCGAGACGTCGGCAAGGGCCAAGGTGCGGCACATACTGGCCAACCGTCCGGTGCTGTTCTCCAGAAAAACGGTGATCTGTTTGACCATGATAGGTTCCTTTCTCGCGATGTATCAAAGGGACGTTTCATTTGATACATCGGCTTAATCCTTATTGCAAAAATGTATCAAATGAAACGTCCCTTTGATACATCTTTTATCTTACTTTCGCACGTTCTTTCCCTCTTCGCGCCGGTCGATCACGCGCACGGCTTTGCCCTCGGAGCGGGTGATGGTCTTGGGTTCTACCAATTTTACATTCACTTTAATCTGCAGGTTGCTCTTGAGCTCGGCGGCGATACGGCGCTGCAAATCCTCGATGCGGCGGATCTCGTCGAACTCGAACGCGGGTACCGGCTCGACTTCCAGGGTAACCACGTCGGACTCCTCGGGCCGCTCGATGATCAGCTGATAGTAACCGGAGAGCTCGCTGAACTGCTTGGCCACCTGCTCGATCTGGGAGGGGAAGACGTTGACGCCGCGCAGGATCAGCATGTCGTCGGTGCGGCCCTGGATGCGGTCCATCCGGCGCAGGGTGCGGCCGCACTCACAGTCGCCGGGGATGATGCGCGAGATGTCGCGGGTGCGGTAACGGATCAGCGGACAGCACTCTTTGACCAAAGTGGTGAAGACGACCTCGCCGTAGGTGCCATCCGGCACCGGCTGGAGGGTCTGGGGATCGATAATCTCGATGATGAACTGGTCTTCGGCCACGTGCAGGCCGTCCTGATACTGGCACTCGCAGGACACGCCCGGCCCCATCACCTCGGAGAGTCCGTAGATGTCGACCACCAAAGCGCCCAGCTTGCGCTCGATCTCCTTGCGCATGTTATCGGAGCAGGGCTCGGCCCCGAGCACGCAGCCGGAGATGGCGAACTCGCTCGCCGGGTCATAGCCCATCTCGATCGCGGTGTCGGCGATCAATAGGGCGTAGGAGGGGGTACAGGCCAGGATGTCGACCTTCATGTCGTGCATCATCTGCACCTGGCGCTTGGTGTTGCCGCTACTCATGGGCAGGATGGTGCAGCCCATCCGGATGCCACCCTCATGCGCGCCCAGCCCGCCGGTGAAAAGGCCGTAGCCGTAGGCGATCTGGAGAATGGAGCCGGGGCCGCCGCCGGCCTCGGCAATGCCGCGGGCGAAAGTATCGCCCCAGTAGTCGAGGTCTGCCTGGGTGTGCCCGACCACAGTGGCGACGCCGGTGGTACCGCTCGAAGCGTGGATGCGCTGGACGCCAGCGGCCGGATCGTGGGGATCGAGGGCGAACATATTGAAAGGATAAGCCGCCCGCATATCCTGTTTGGTGGTGAAGGGTAATTTGACTAGGTCGTCCAAGCCCCGGATATCGTCCGGGACGACCCCGGCTTCGTCCATCAGCTTGGTGTAGAAGGGAATCTTGGTATAGCAATCCGCGACGGTGGTCTTCAAACGCTCGAGCTGCAGGGCTTCCAACTCACCACGCTCGATTTGCTCGAGCGCCGGTTGGAAGATGGTCTCGGTATGATGTGGTGCTGACATCTTTGAGGGTTTCCTTTCTGCTTGGAATGGGGACATTCTATAGGCTGTCCCTGTAGTAGCGGGGACAGCCTATAGAATGTCCCCCTACTACTTATTCAAAATGAAAATATTTTAGTTTGAGTTGTGCGTCCAGATGACGCGATAATATATTCCCGCCTAGGCGGGAAAGCCCATAAAGTTAAAGAAGAACTGTTGGGTCTTTTTTTGCACGCAAACACTATAGCACATCAAGTTTTGTCAGTGTGTGGAAATTTTCACAACAAAAGTTGTTGAAAACATGATTTATCCTGCGGTTTTCTGTATTTTCTGAAGATATAATGGAAACAGGGTTGAGAGGGAAGAGCAGCTCGCGGCGTCTCTCAAGGTTTCGGCGATTGCCGGAGCATAGACGCCGGGAGCAGCCCTTTTCAGGGCACTTCCCAGAGCGGCTTTGCCAGAGGAGGCAGGACGAGCGACCGGCCTCGTTGATCATCGAGGCCGGCTTTTCCTATAACCTGTCCCCTACCGTGCCCTCCTGGGCGACCCGCCTAGACAACCTCAGGCTCTCACCCTTTCTTAGTACCGACCAAGAGGACTTGATTGACCGCCTTGTAGCGGGAGGTGAACACAGTGTCGCGGATGACGTTGCCGTCTTTATCCTTGACGATACGACGCACAGTGATCTTGCGCGCGTCTTGGCCGGCGGTCTTGACCTCGGTGGTGCCCACGGGCAGAGTCGGGTCCTTCTTCTTGACGGTCTTGAACTTCGACACGGTTTGCCAATCGCCGGTCTGGCTGGTCACCTGATAGCCCGGATCTTGCCCCCACAAAGTACAGGTCAGGGAGGTATCGGTATAGGACATCTGGACGAGCAGGTAATGGTCGGTGTCATTGGTGAACTTGAAATCGAGCTGAGGATAGGAGACGGCGGCGTCGCGCCCGGTCGGATAGGAGGCGATGTAGAGCGAGTGGTTGGCCCGTTCTGCTACCGGCAAGCCGCTCTCAAAGACGGCATTAAAAAGCGTGGTCGCGACCTGGCAGAGGCCGCCGGCGATAGCGTCGACGTCCTGGCCGTTCTCGATCACCGGCGCCGCCTCAAAACCTTTGGCAGCAGTACATTCGCCGGTGCGCTTGTTGAAGCTGAACGTACCGCCCGGGGCAACCAAGGCGCCGTTGATCAAGTCGGCGCCGCGATGGACGTTGTTGATGCGCTCGGAGGTGGAGTTGTAGGTAGTGGTATAGGTGGAGATACGCTCGTCGATGTCCATACCCTCGGCCTCTTTGGTGGTGATGTCGGGAGCAAGGGTGCCGAGCGGCAGGGCGATACTACGCCCGCTGCCCACCCCGGCGCCGCCGGGACTATAGAGGATGGCGTTGATCTGATTGGCCAACTCTTGGTAGTTGATGCCCTTACCGCTACGGGCAGGAACGACATAGGGGGTGTCGCCGACTACCTTGAAAGTAGCGTCGACCGGGTCTTTAAGCACGGTGATGCTGTCGCCGACCATGTACTTCATGTTGGATTTGAGGGTGGCCGCACTCATCTCGGCTTTCAGCGACCAGCTGCCGTCAGCAGCTTGGACCGGATCGATCGAGAGCCAATTGCCCAGGGTCTTGGTGGAGAAGCTCCATTGTTTGGCCTTGTAGGTCAGGCTAATCGGCTGGGCGATCAGACCTTGGATGGTGGCAGCGCAGCCCTGGGCGATCGCCTGGGTGACATCGGGCGCCTGCACCATCATCGGCACGGTCAGACGGCGGGCTTGGGCGTCAGCGCCCAGGAAAGCCGCATCAAGACTGCTCTGCAGTAAAGGCATATTCACGATATGCCCGTCTGAGCCGGGCTTAAGGGCATAACTGGCCTGGGTGCTGTTGTACTTAAGGTCCCAGTTGACCGGCCAGTTGCCGATCGAACGGGTGAGCACGTCATCGACCAGGCTGAGCTTGGTCTGGTCATAGGTCAGGGCCGGGGTGACTCTCTGCTGCCCGAAAGCCAAACGCCACGTGCCCAGCCAGAAGTCACCGCCATGCCCGAAGGCTGCGGCCTGGCTGGCCAAGGCCTGGCCGTCCACCCCCACGCCCAAATAATCGGCGTCGAGCTGCCAGGAGGTGTTGGCGGTGTTGACGCTGGAGCTCTTGTAATCGGTGACACTGTCATCCAGCACGTCGATGCCAGCAGTCGAGCCAGCCTCGCGCAGCGCGTCGCTCTGATAGAGGTCGACCGGCTTGGACTCGGCGTCGGCTTGAAAGACCTGGTCGATTAGTTGGGCCGCCTGATCGGTGGTGAGACCGCCCACGTCGACCGTGCCGACATAGACGCCCTGGTGGATCTTGCCCCAATTGCTGACTAAGTTAACCACATAGAATGCGCCCAGGGCAAGCACCACCACGATTAATGTCGCGACAGCAATATGAAGAGGGTTGAACAAAGAGCGGCGGGGCGGAGTGGCGTGATGACGGGCGCCGTCCGCGCTACGCGGACGGCGCGGCGCGCTACTCGAAGTGGAGGTAGTAGAGCGCTTCTGTGCGCTACCGACTTGGCGGATGCGGCCGGTCTGGTCGGCTTCGGCCCTGACCTGCCGAGCTGTGCTACGTGGCAGCTCGCGGGCGGTGTAAACTTGGGCAGAGGAGGCAGCGGGACGCGCATCAATAGCGCCACCGCGTCCGCCAGCCAGCTCATACTCGAGCTCACGGCCCAAGTCACGACGGCTATACATGCCAGCGCTGGGGTCGCTACGATAACCACGCCCGCCCTCGGGCCGACGGTAGGCCTGCGCTTGGCCGCTAGCTGAGGTCGCGCGAGCGCCCCGAACGGCGGGCAGGCTCGTGGTTTGGTCGAGTTCTGCAGGGCCCTGGACACTGGCGCCGGCTGTGGTCGCGCGCCTTTGGCTGGAGCGTGCAGGCTGCTTGGGCGGGAGCACCACCGCACGGTAGATATAGTAAGCACCGGCGCACCAAGAAAGCGCGG
>JAISGO010000021.1 GCA_031263025.1 Coriobacteriales bacterium | reverse complement strand
GCCCCCCCGGGCCCCCCCGCCCCAATTTAGAACGGATAGCTCGGTGGCGTCTGCCGATCCGGCGGCTGCACATGGATATGGGGCATCTGGATCGGCCCAGACGGCGCTGCGGCTGCTGCCGTCGGCGCTGCTGCAACCTGAGGTTCTGTTACTAACGTAGTCCAGCCTTGCGGCGCCGTCCCAGGCGCTACGCCGCCATAATAAGGCTGGGATTGCCCGTACCTGGGCCCATCGTCTTTGACTCGCTTGCGCCTACTGCAAAGCAGAAAGGCGATCAGGGCGATCGCGAAGATCAAGAAGATAATCGCCACATAGATGGTCCACTGGTTGATCCAGGTCATCGGTTGATGCAGGTCATCCAGGATCAACCAGACGATCGGCGTGAGCAAGCCCGCCACCATCGCGATCACCCTGAAGATCAGCTGGCTCTTACGGCGTTGCCGCCAATAACCTTCGTCCTGCTCACTACTTGGGGCCAGGCCAAGCTGGGCACTTTCCCGCCCGTAGGGGTACAGGCTGTCGCCTAAGCCGCCTGGGTCGCTGGCATAGTTGGGGCCATAACCTGCGCCCAAGCCACTCTGCTCGGCTTGGGCCTGGGCGTATTTACGCTTCTTACCCGCCACCAAATTGATCAGAAGCAGGACGAAACCGATTAAAGCAATCAAGGACATAATCAAGGACAGCAGACTCCAGGCGCCGTCCGGAACCGCAGCAGCCACGACCGGGGTCGGCGTAGTGGGCACCTGGGGCGGCATGATCAAAGTCGCACCACCGCCAGCGACCGGCTGTGCCGTGGCCGGAGTGGGCGTAGGCGTAGTTGGCGCAGGAGTCACTGCCGGAGGATTGGGCGCAGGCGGATTGGGAGTAGGCGGGTTTGGAGTAGGAGTAGGGTGTTTTGTCCAAATCGCATACAGGGTCGTGTTGTGCTCAATGGTGAAGTGATGGACCGCACCACGGCCATGTCTACTCAGGCTCCAACCGCTGAAATCATAGCCGGAGCGGGTCGGCTTGGGTGAAGTGGCGACCGTGACCCGGTCTCCTGCCCTGTACTTGGTCGCGTCCTCGGGTACGCTGCCCTGACCGCCATTGGCGTTGTAGCTGACATGGTAGTAGGTCGTGCTCGGCGGCTGAGGCGTCTCGTTTTTGCTCCACTGAGCATAGACGGTCACGTTACCCTCGATCGTGACCTGGGTGACCATGCTATGACTAGGGGGTGAGGCGCCTTGGATGGTCGACCAACCAAGGAAACTGTAACCCGAGCGGCTCGGCGCATGGCTTGACAAGGTGACCACGCTGCCGGCAGTATAATCATGGCTGTCAACCGGAGCCCCACTGCCGCCATTGGCGCTGTAAGTCAGATGGTAATATTTGGGGTTGACCTTATTAGCGGTCTGGTTGGTGGTGTAGCGGTTGGAGCCGATTTGCACGTTTGCGCTGTTGTAGACCGTACCGGTAGTGTCGGTGTCGACTGCTACCTTGAAGCTGAGCCTGGCCGTCTGGCCCGCTGCCAGACTGTTGAAAGTAGCCACGAGGATCCTGGTCGTGCTGTCATAGGCAACACTGGCGCTGCTCGGCGTGGTCTGCGCCGAGCCGGCTTGATAGGTGGTGCCACTGGGAATGGTATCGTTGATAGTGAGGTTTTGCGCGCTTTGAGCGCTATTGGTGACATAGATCGTATAGGTGATGGCCGCCCCAGGATCAACTGATCCATCGCTATGGGCGGTGCTCGCGGTCTTGGTCGGTGCACCGGTCAGTTTGACTTGGTTAGTGGTGTAGCTGTTGTCACCGATCTGGATGTCGGCGCTGTTCACGATCTGGCCGGCCGCTACCGTGACCTGAGCGTGGAAAGCGACCTTGACGATACTGCCTGCCCCGATATTACTGAATGTCCAGGTCAGATTCTGACCGGAGACGCTTTGGCTGACCCCGCTCTGCACGATCGAACCGTCGACCATGTAGGCCGCTGAACCGGAGACGAAGGTAAGGCCGGCCGGCAGGCTATCACGGATCTGGATATCAGCCGGCGCACCCGCAGTGTTCTGGGCGGTCACGTTGTATTGTAAGACGTCACCGTAGTGGACTTGGCTCCCGTCGGGGAGCAGGGTCTGGGGCGTAGCCGCCAGCGAAGCAGACTTGGACCCGGGTACTTCCACCGTGACCAGATTAGTGTTATAGGTGTTGCCGCCAATCTGGATCGCGGCAGAGTTGGGAATGGCCCCCACTTCGGCCGTGACCGTGGCCTTAAAGGTCACCGAGACCACCGCCCCAGCCGGGACGTCGCTGAAGATCCAGGCAACGGTTGGCCCGCTGACGCTCTGGCTGACCCCGGAAGTGACGCTGGTGCCCGCCACACGATATAAGGCTGAGCCATCAAGGAAGCTCAAGCCGCTTGATAGGGAGTCGATGATCTGCACGCTGCTTGCAGAAGTCGCGGTGTTAAGGGCGCTCACCGTGTACTGCAGGGTGTCGCCATGGTGGACCTGGCTACCGTCCGGCAAAAGGATCTGGGGGGCGGACGCCTCAGCCACCGTCTTTGAGCCCGGCACCTCCAAAGTGACCCGGTCGGTGGTGTAGGTATTGTCACCGATCTGGATATCGGCGGAGTTGGGCAGGGTACCAGCGGCCAAGGTCACCTTGGCCTTGAAGCTCACCTTGACCTTGACCCCGGGTTGTACGGTCGCGAAGGTCCAGGTGACGGTCTGGCCTGTGATGCTCTGGCTGACCCCGGAGCTGACGGTGGCGCTGCCGATTTGGTAGACGGCCGAGCCACTGACGAAAGACAGGCCCTCTGGCAGGGCGTCGACGATCTTGAGGTCGGCCACGGTGTCCGAGGTGTTGAGGGCACTGACCGTATACTGCAGCTCATCGCCGTAGTGGATCTGGCTACCGTCCGGCAAGAGAATCTGGGGCGTGGCCGCCTCGGCCACCGTCTTCGAGCCCGGCACCTCCACGGTGGTGGTGTCGGTGGTGTAGGTATTGTCACCGATCTTGATGTCGGCGGCGTTGGCGATGGTACCGGCGTCGGTGGTAACAGTGGCTTTAAAGGTGACCTTGACCGTCTGGCCGGCTGCGATGTTCGAGAATGTCCAGGTGATAGTCTGACCTGTGATGCTCTGGCTGACCCCGGAGCTGACGGTGGCGCTGCCGATTTGGTAGACGGCCGAGCCACTGACGAAAGACAGGCCCTCTGGCAGGGCGTCGACGATCTTGAGGTCGGCCGCAGCGGCAGAGCTATTGGTGGCGCTCACCGTGTACTGCAGGGTGTCGCCATGGTGGACCTGGCTACCGTCCGGCAAAAGGATCTGGGGGGCGGACGCCTCAGCCACCGTCTTTGAGCCCGGCACGGTCACCTTGGTGGTGTTACTCGCCCGGGTATCGACTTCTGCCTGGTTGGTCAAGACCCCGATACCAGCGGCTACCATCGCAGCATAATCGACCTTCACGCTAAACCTGACCATCACCGTCGATCCGGCTGCAACCCCGTCAAACTCCCAGGTATAGACCGGCGGGGTCGAGCTCGACAAGGTCGGCTGGATCAGACTCGTCGTTGCCACCCCGTTCACGGTCGTACTCAAGGTGGTGAGTTCGGTCAGGCCCTGCGGGATCTGGTCTGTGACCAATATCGTCGAATCCCCTGCACCGGCCGCTCCGGTGATGGTGTAAACCAGGGTATCGCCGTCATGGGCGGTACCGCCATCAACGCTTACCCCCGCGTCGGTCACGCTCTTATGCGGCCCGCTCGACCACACTGGATAAAGCGAGACGTAGCCAGTCATCGGCGGCAGTTCCGATCCCGGCACGTAGTAAGTATCGCTACCACTCGGATCGGTGATGCCCCCTTCTTGGGTCGTCCAACCCAAGAAGAGATAGTCGCCTGCTTTCAGAGGGTTACTACCGTCATTGGCGCTACCGTGACCACCGACGTTGCCCAAGACCTGGGGCTTGTCGCCGGCGCGGTAGAAATTGGGATCCTGGGGCACTTCGCCAGAGATGCTCGCTGCGCTGCTCGGCGCATCGCCTTTGTGATATATCACCATGTAGGCAGTATTGATATCGTAATTATTGAAAACCAGTACCGCAAGGCCCAGGCTTTGGGCAGCGCTGCCCATAAAATAACTCGCATCGCTTGCGCTCATGCTATCAGTCGAGATGCTCGCGATTGCGCTTTGGGCCAAGGCGATCGGCGCGGCCAGGGGCTTGACCAGGGAACCGGCGGAGTTGGAGCGGAAAGTCGCCACCGTGCTTGCCTCCACCTGTAGATCGGCAGCAGCCTGGCTATTGTCGCCATCGGCGATCGCCTGCAGGTAGATCGCCCCACCGTCGCCTTGGGCAACATTACCACTAAAACTCCCCCTGAAAGCATCGCCACCCGTTCCAGCGCTGGCACCGGCGCCAAGCCTAAGCACAGCCTGGCTGCCAACGTAGACACCACCGCCGTTGCCGTCGGCTTGATGCGAGGAGACCGCCTGGTTGGCGCTCACCGTGGTCGTATCAGTCAGGATCGCCGTCGTATTACCGCTAGCCAAATAGATACCGCCACCATTGCCCGTGTCGGTCTGGTTGTGCGCGACCGAGCTAGCACCAGCCAAGGAGATAGTCGTAGCCTGGGCATAGATGGCGCCACCATCACCAGTGGCGCCGTTGCCGGCGCTCGCGGTAGCCCCTCCGAAAGTGCAGTCTTTGACGCTAACTTGGGTCGCTTGTGCGTAAAGGGCACCACCGTCAGCGTTTGCCCGATTGCCCGTGAAGCTCACCCCTTGCAAGGTGGCTGGTGTGGTGGAGTTGAGGAACAAGGCGCCGCCGTCATTAGCGGTATTACCACTGACGGTACCCCCGGTCATAGAGAAAGTCGCATCGAACAACACCGCGATCGCACCGCCGTCGGCTGTAGCGGTGTTACCGGAGATGGTGCCACCGCTCACACTGAGATTAGCGTTGTTGTAGATGGCGCCGCCCTTTTTGGCCTTACCACCACTAATGGTGCCACCGCTCACCTGCATCTGGCCATTGTTATAGATGCCACAGGGGGAGCTCGTCGCAGAGCTGTCTTGGCTAGTGCAGCCATCGATGATGCCGCTAACTAGGCTGAATTGGCCGTCATTATAGATACCGGCTACGAACAAGGCCAGGGGGTTGAAGGCGTCGATCCCGCCGACGGCGGAAAGCTTACCGCTTGCACCTGAGGCATTATTGACGGTCATCTTGGCTCCACTGGCAACATGCACCGCGTTAGGGATGTCAGCGCTAACGTCAGTGGTGACGTTACAGCTATTTGAGATCCGATTGCGCCCGTCAAGCTGTAGCTCAGCGCTGGACTCCCATTCCAGGGTCGCTCCCGTACCACCGGCACTGCCGTCATTTGCCACGTCCACCCCGTCAAGTAAGAGGGGTTTGGCGCTTCCCGGAACCTTGTAAACGATATGCTTGACCACCGAAGTCGCACCTGATTGATAGAGACGATAGCGGCTCGCGTTAGCGGAGACCCCGCTGGCGTCCGTGCCATAGTCGACTCCGACTGGAGGATTCTGCAGGATCGTCAAGGTGGCGCTGGCCGTAACGTAGCTGAAATACGCCGACCAACCGCCGCCGGCTTCGCCGCTCTCGAGCATATGCGCACTGTCTTGGTCGGAGAGATCGATGTCATACCATTCGTTGCTCATCACCGGATAGAGGGTGACCGGGGCCGACATCCGCACCCGGCTCCCTGGGCGGTAATAGTCTTCGCTCGAACTCGGGTTAAGCAGGCCTTCCTGCTCAGACCAGCCCAACATGGTATAACCAGGCAAGCTGAGCGGAGTGGTGCCGGCATTGCCCATGATCGTGGCTTCGCTACCGACTTGGTATTGGGTCGGATCAACCGGCGCCGTTCCGGTGGCTGGTACCGCTGCCGTGGCGCCCTTATGGTCAGTATTAAAACTCCCTGTCGCATAGGTCAGGCGTAGCACCCCACCGTTGATATCGAAGTTATTGAAAGCCAAGATCGAGTTGCCGAGCCTGGCCTGGGCGGCGAAGTAGCCGGCAGCAGCAGTGGTAGATGGTGAGATCGAGAGCACCTCGCCAGCTAAGGGCAGGCTGGCCGCTTCCGGCGTAGTGAGACTAGCCGCACTATTGCCGCTGAAGCTCAAGCTGGCACTAGCAGGAAGCATGAGCGGTGCCGGGTCGGTCTTGCTGCAATCAGCCAGGTAGAGTGCCCCGCCTGCACCTTGGGGCGCACGGTTGCCGCTGAAGTTCGCTCGGCCACTGATCTCGAGGCTGGCCCCAGAGGCGACCGTAATGGCCCCACCGTTGGCGGCACTGGCCAGGTTATCGCATAGCTGGCCAGAGCTGATCTCAACGCTTCCGCTGTTATAGATGGCCCCGCCACCAACAAGCTTATCGCTGGCGCTATTATCACTGATACTGCCGCCGGAAATGCTCATGCTGCCGCTGTTGTAGACGGCGCCTCCTGTCTTCGCCCGGCATGCACTGATGCGACCGCCGCTGATAGTAAGGTCCCCGAAGTTGCGCACGGCGCCGCCCTCTGCGGCCCAGCTCTCCGTCAAGCTTCCACTGCTGATGCGCATACTCCCGTGGTTGGCGATGCTGTAACAGCTGGTGTTGTCCAAATCGCCCGATCTCGCGCTGAGCCGGGCCCCAGCGAGCTCGAAGCTCGCGCCGCCGGCGATACCAAGGGCGGCGGCGCTGGCAGTGGCGTTGCCAAGGCCAGTACGCTCCAAACGCAGGCTACCGCTACCGCTCAATACCGTCCCGCTCCCGGCGTCGAGGCTGAGGCTGTTATCGCGATTGGTGCCCCCAGCAGAACTTGCCAGGCTCAGGCTATTACTGCCTTCTAGTTGCAGTCTAAGCGGCGCACTCGGACTGGCCGCCGCGATCTCGAGGGCGGCTCCGCTACGCGAGCGCACCTGCACGCCATCTAGGAGTAGCGGCGTGGAAACACGATAGATGATATTGGTGACTACCGAACCATGCCCCGGACTTTGGTACAGGCGGTAGCGGCCTACCTGGGCGCGGGTGCCACTGCCGTCTGTGCCCATGTTCTGCTCTTGGGGCGGAGCGGCGTTGATGGTTAAGGTACCAGTACCCGGCACGAAACTGAAATAGGCCGCGAAACGGCCGCCAGTCTCCCCTTTTTGCAGCATGTTGTCGGGGTCATGGCCCGAAAGGTCGATGTCGTACCAAGATTTGTCCTCAGCCGCACCCGTCGCAGCCTTGTCGCTACGCTCAGGGGCCGCACCGCGTCGCGCCCTATCAGCGGTACTGGGCTTGGCGGCAGCATCGCTAACCGCAAGGTATTCGGCCGCGCTGACCATACCATCAGCGTTACCGCCATTGGCCTTGGCGTCATAACGCGCGATCTCGGCAGCGCTGACCTGGCCGTCTCCATTGGCGTCGAGCAGCTTGGCATCGCTGCTGTCAACCTTGCCGTCATCATTTAAGTCGGCGACGAAATCCGCTGCCTGGGCCAGACTATATGAAGCCTGGCTGATCTTGCGATAGTAGGCCTGCAGGACAGTCGAGCCGTCTTTGGCTAAGGTTGCAGAAGTCAGGTTGGCCTTATTGGCGGCGTCGTAGCTGTATCCGGCGAACTGTTTGAGAGGCGCCTTACCGCTCTCATCGAAAGCCACGTTGACCGTAGCCTCGGCGCTACCGGTCTCGTTCTCGGTGGCAAGCAACTTGCCGTTCTCAGCTAGATATTGGACTTGGTACTTGACTTGGCCGTGCTTCGCTTTGACCGCTTGGGCAGCACCTTGGGCATTGGCCAGGCCGCTTAGATAGACCTGGCTGGGGATGCTTATGTTGCAGGCCAGGGTGACCAACAAGGTCAAACAGAGCAGCCCAATCAGCCCCTTGACCGCGAAACGGCGGCGGCGGCGCGTCCAAAAACCGACTCGCACCCCGGCCAGGCGCGTCGAATGCAAGCCATCGGGCATATCCGGGCCCTGTGTGCCCCCGTCTTGGAAGATCGTCGAGCCTTGGGCTCCTACTGCTCTCCCTACTCCCCTGCTCGCTCGCTCCTGGTCACGGCCAGCGGTCATCTTTTTTCTCCATTTACCCGCCATATGTATCCCTCCAAAAGACAGGAGGAAAACAGCATCGTAAGGCCTTAGGTCAATCAGACGGAAAAGCCGTGGTGCTGCACTCGCTCCCTTGGTGAAAGATAATGTACCCTAAGTGGGCGGGTGGGAAACGACTTGAAAAAACCGGATTTACTGAAAATTTTTAACTTATTGTGTTGTGCTTTTTATTATTGCTGTAATTTCTGCACAACTTATGTTCACAAGAGCCGATTCCGAGAACCCCGCCGCAAGCTCTATTTGCTACTCTGAGTAAGTACCATACCCAAGCTGCTCAGCGGGCGTCTGCGCTATAGAAGAAGAGGGCAAAAGTGCCCGGACCGGCATGGGCGCCGATCACCGGGTCGAGTACATTGATGTGGATATCCTTGACCCCGAAACGCTCCCGCAACTGATCGGCGACGAACTCGGCGTCAGCCAAGCAATCGCCATGGGAGATGGTCACCATCTGCCGCTCATAGGGCTGCTTGGCGGCATCGCCGAAATGGTCGATGATGGTACGCAGGGACTTGCGCCGCCCTCTTGCCATACTCACCGGCACCAACCGTCCCAAATCATCGACATGCAGCACCGGCTTGATGTTGAGGATGGTGCCGACGACCTGCACCCCCTTGGAAAGGCGTCCGCCACGTTGCAGGTATTTCAAGTCATCGACCGTGAACCAATGCGCGATATTAAGACGATGTGCTTCGACCCAGCTAGCCACCTGGTCGAAATCTTGACCCTCCGCCCGCAGCTTGCAGGCATACATCACCAGCAGCCCATGTCCGAAAGCCGCAGCCAGGCTATCGATGGCAATAAAACGCCGCTTCGGGAACTCCGCTGCTGCCAGGTCGCGAATATAGACCGAGGCCGCCGCATATGTGCCGGACAAGGCTGAATCAAAACCGATATAAAGGACATCCTGTCCAGCCTCAAAGAGAGGGCGTACCACCTTATCAACGGTACCTAAGGGCACCAGCGCCGTCGAGACCTTGGCATCTTGGCGCATCCGCTGATAAAAACCAGAGAGGAACTCTGGCGACCCGCTTTCGGCCCCGTCCACGAGCTCGCCGTCCACGGTCAGCTCAAGTGGCAAGATACCGATCTGTTCTGCCGCTACTTGCTCGGGCAAGAGGTTGGCAGTGGAATCTGTGATAATCGCAAAAGACACAGTTTTATCCTACTACACCACGAAAAATTAAGCTGCCCCCTCTCTGCAAGGGCGGCTTCGCCATACAGGGAGGGGGCAGTAAGCTTGCTATAAGAGAGCTAGCGCGCTCAGTCGATCTCCTCAATATCGAAGTCCTCATCTATGGCCAAGGCCTGGTTCTCCTTGCTTGCAGCGCCGCCTTTGGCGTCGACCTTCTGCTCGTTCTTCTCGGTCACCGCCTGAATCGCCGCAGTCAAACCAGTCGCGGCTTGGCTGCGTTGGTCGATTGGTTTGTCCTTGTTGGCCACAGTCGCGCTGTTGCTGTTGTCGGAAAGGTTGTTCTGATGCAGAAAAGCATCTAAGCTCGAAGCCTTGCGTTCTGCCTCGGCGCTGAAGTGCTGAAGCAGGGAGAGGTACTCGGTGCGGAAGTTCTCACAGGACTTGCGCAGTCGCTCCACCTCTTTCTCGATCGCTACTTTTTGAGCCTTGGCGTCCTTGACGGTATCGCGGGCCTTGGCCTCGGCCTCGCGATAAGTCTTCTCGCACTCTTGGCGGGTCTTCTCCTTAAGGTCGTCGGCAGCCCTCTGGGCGGCAATGAAAGCCTCGGAAATCTGGCGCTCGTTTATCTGCGGCGTATTCGGAGCTGCCAATCTCGTACTCTGCTGGCGTTGGGAAGCGGCGTCCTGGGCCCTGCGCTCTGCCTCGCTGGCCTTTTTCTCAGCTTCCTCGACCTTGGCCTTGGCCTCGCTCTCAGCCTTTTTCAAATTGGAGACAGCCTCTGCGGTCTTCTGGTTAGCTGTGTCCAGTTTCTCCTTTGCGGTGCTTAGGGCTTTCTCGTAGGTATCGACCTCATTAGCCAAACGCTCTAAGAAGTCATCGACTTCCTGAGGAGAATAGCCACCGCGCTTGGCAGTGCTGAAACTGACTTCTTCGATCTCCTGAACCGTAATCGCCATGATCTGCTCCTATTCTGCGAAGAAAATCTTAATCTCGCGCTCCGCTGACTCAGGGCTGTCCGAGCCATGGATCACATTCTCATCCATGATCAGGCCGAAGTCGCCACGAATCGTCCCCGGCGCCGCCTCCAGGGGATTGGTCGCTCCCATTAGCTTGCGCACGACCTTGACCGCGTCCTCGCCGCCCAATACCATCTTAACTACCGGGCCGGAGGTGATGTAGGAGATCAGGCCATCATAGAAAGGCTTGCCTTGGTGCTCGGCATAGTTGGCTGCTGCCTGTTCAGGTGTGACTTCGCTGAGCTGCATCCGTTTGATCTCCAGACCGACCGCCTCGAAGCGTGCGACGATCTCGCCGATATGATGCTTCGCGACCGCATCAGGCTTAAGCATACAGTAAGTCTCTTGATACATGAACTCTGTCTCCTTTCAGTTGGACAAAATTATAGCCCAAAGCCTGGGCTGTATTCCATCGAGTAAGAAATCCGCAGTTGGGAGCTTTGAGACAAACATTGACCGCTCCCCGCTGTCCTAGGAGTTGGTCGTCGCAGTGGCCGGGAAGTAGAGTTGGACACTCTTGACCTTGTAGCCGATGCCGAATCGCACTAGGCCTACCTGATAGTAGCATACCCCGCCTTGGGAGAGGTTAGCTTGCATGATGACCGTCGATTTGTCCATATCGCTGCTCTGGCTAACCACGCTGACGTTGCTGGTCTTGGCCACCGCCTGCATCTCACCGTTAGCGACAGTGGGATCAGCCCATAGGCTAGCCACGTCCTTACCAGAAGCATTGTCCTGGAAAAGGGTCTCGGCCTGGGCCTGCTGCGAGGGAAAACCGATACCTTGGGTATAGCAGAAGATGCCTGCTGCCAAAACCAGGATAATCACGATGATCACGGTCAAGATGACCCTGAGGGCGATGTGTCGGCGTTTCGGCGGCTTGACGGTGTTGAGGTCGAAGTTGTCCTGGAAGTCATGATGAGCGCCGTTCTTGGCGTTCTGTGAATCCGTTGGTTGATCCGGCAGCACGGTCCGGTCAAGGTCAGAGGCCCAACTGTCGGCTGCGTCGCCGCTGACGTCGCTGGTCGGATGCAAATCGTCGGCCTGGCCTTGGGCCACGGCGACCGCTTGGGTCTCCTCGATCGCGGCCTTACGCAGCTCGTCGACGTGCTCAGTGGCGAAAGCGATATTATTGAGCATGTCCTCGGATTTGCGGTAGGCTTCCTTTTGGGAGGCGCTGAGCTCAAAGTGGTTCTGGTCGGCGGACTTGAAGGCCTGGACGGCCTCCTCGTAATGGGCGATCTTGGTATAGGCCTCACCCAAGTCGGCATAGACCGGGCCGCAGACCTTAGGATCCTCGTTGATTTTGAGGATGGTCTGGTAGGTACGCACGGCGTTCTGGGGGCGCCCGAATTTATTGAAGCAGTCAGCTAGCTGGCGCAGGGCTGCCGTCGGAGTGGCGTTCTTAGGATCGAAAGCGGCCGCCCGGAAAGCGTTGCCAGCAGAAGCGATGTCGCCTTTAGCCTGAAAAGCCCTGCCCAAAGCAATATTGATACGATAAGCCCGGGCGTAGTTAGGATCGGCAACCGCCTGCTGATAGCTGGCAATCGCCCCGTCTAGGTCACCACTAGACTGCTGGGCCCGGCCAAGGTTGACCAAGACCGCAGTATGGTGCATGAACTGGGCATCGGCCAAGGATTTCTGATATGCCTCGACTGCCTCAGGGTAGTTCTTGTTGTGCAGCAAGCAGTTGCCCAGGCGATAGTAGACCAAGCCGATGTCGCCCGGGTCGAAAGAGGAGATGTCCTCTTTCAGACACGCATAATACTCCTGCAGAGCACCAAGCCAGTCCTTCTTGGCATAGAGCCCTGCCGCGCTATCGTAGTGGCTACTATTCAATGGTGATGGATTTTATCTGGTCACCACGACGCAGGTCGTGGATAACATCGAGGCTGGCCTGGTCGGCTGCCTGGCCGAAAACGGTGTAGCCGCTGTCCAGGAAAGGTTGGGCGCCAAGGCAGAAATAGAACTGCGAGCCAGCGCTGTCTGGATCCTGGGCCCGGGCCATCGCCAGGGTGCCGTCCTTATGTTGATTGTTGGGGTTGACCGTCCATTCACCCTTGATGGTATAACCAGGACCACCGGTGCCATTGCCCTTAGGGTCGCCGCCCTGGATGACGAAGCCCGGCTCAT
>JAISGO010000016.1 GCA_031263025.1 Coriobacteriales bacterium | reverse complement strand
AAGGCGTCACCGGCCTGGGCCTGGAAGTCCTGCTCCGAGCTGTTGAAGAGAGTGACGCCGAGGCTGCCGGCATAGCCGCTGTCGATCACCCCGACGTTGAGCAGGGTGACCCCTACACGCCGGGCTAGGCCAGAGCGCGGCATCAGCAGGCCGACGAAGCCGGCCGCGACCTCGACCCTGAGCTCGAAGTCGCAGAAGGCGCGCTGTCCGGCCGGCAGGCTCAGAGGCGCTGGCGTGCGCAGATCGAGGCCGGCGTCACCGGCATAGGCCAAAGTCGGCAGGATGGCGCGGTCGCTCAGGGCGAAGAAACGCGGTTCAAGCTTTTGCATGGGGATAGTTTAGTCAAAACAACCAAAACGGGGACACTCTATAGAGTGCCCCCGTTTCCCCGTTTCCCGTTTCCGTATCGCTGGACGGATTATCTATGGTGTTTCCCCCGCACAGGCAAGCGGCGTCGACGACGCTCATGTAGGTAATAACCGAGCAAAAAAAGCGCGAAGCCGACAGCGGCAAAGGGCAACGCCGTGAGCAGGATATTGATGACGTCGTCCCCGGTCAGGGGCAAGCTACCGCTTGGCCAGATCGAGCGGCCGCCACCACTCCCATCCGACTGGTCGCCGTCTCCCTCATCTTCAGACGAACTCTGAGTTTGTTTGCTCAAACTCAGGTCATAGCGGTAATCGCCGCTCAACTTGATATTCGCGCTGACCTTTTTGTAACCTTTTTTCTGACAAGTCGTACTATAGTCGCCCAGTGCTATTTGCTTGAACTCATAACTACCGTCGCCTGCGCTGGTCGCCGTGAAGGTCGCCGCGTTACCGCTCAGGGTCAAGCTGGCCCCCGCCAGCGCTCGGCCGGATTTGTCGGTGACCTGGCCGTAAACCCGGGCTTGTTTGGGTGCGGTCGCGGAACTGCGCAAAGTGACGTCCAGCTGATGGTCCTCCTCAAGGCTAAAACTACTACTGTAGGTCTGATAACCCGGACAGGCAAAACTCGCCAGATACTCCCCGCTCGGGATGTCCTCGAAAAGATACCAGCCTCTTTGGTCGGAAGTCATCCGGTAAGGCTCTGCCTCGCTTTCCCCCGGATCCTGTGCGGGCGCCCCGCCCGTAGCCTGCTCCAGCGCCGTAAGGACGATGCTTACTCCCGCTAAGGCTTTGCCGTCTGTATCCTTCACCATACCGAAGAGCTCATAGTGCCCCGGCGCCACCACCGGTGCGAGCAAGGTCACGTCGAGTATCCGGTCCCGGCGCAGATTGAAGGTCGCCACATAACGTTGGTAGCCAGCCAGGAAGAAGCTCACCGAACACTCGCCATAAGGTAAGCCGCTCAAGCTATAGGCGCCGGTAATGTCGGTGCTCGCCTCATAGCTCTGACCACCTGTGCTGCAGACGACGCTCACCCCGGCGAGCGGCTGGCCCTCTTCGTCTTGGACCACTCCGGAAAGCTCGAGTGAGGAAAATAAGACCAGGTTCTGATAATAACCAAGGCTTCCGCTCTGATCGGACGCGGTCGGGTAGTCCAGCCCCAGATTAGTGACGTTGGCGAAGTAGTCCTTATTCACCTGGGTGCTTAAAGTGATGCCAGGATAGGCTTGGCCGCTGGTGGGAATACTGGGGTCGTAGACGTTGTCAGAGGGAAGCCAGAGCACGGCGGCGAGCGCGTCGCTACTGGGCGCAGCGGTAAAGGCCAAACCGCTGCCAAGCAGGCCGCCCAGGTTCGCGGAGGCGAGGTCACAGAGCGGCGCGAGATAAGCCGAAGTCAACAGCGGATTGGCAGAGGCAGGCACGGATATAGTGCCGCTGGTAGCCAGGCTGTTGGGCACATAGACCGGATAGAGGGAGGAGCTGCCACCCATGACCGGCCCCTGCAGCGAGGGCGAGGCGGCGGTCGCATAAATGACCACGCCGTCCCGCCTGCCCGCGCCAGAGGCGCCGTAAGTATAGAGCGACCCGCCGCTGACCTGTGTGTTCCCGCCCGGGCCGGACAGACTGCCGGCGGCACTGGCCGCGGCCGAGCCGATGGCGGGAGACCAGGTCGTAGCTCCGCCGCTGCCGGCGGCTGAGCTGGCCAGGGCGATCACGCTCCCCCCGCTTTGCGTATAGGATGGCCCACTACCAGAAGCGCTCCCCGAAGCGAGCGCCGCCGCGGCACCGATCGCCGGCGCGGAGCGGCCAGCCGCAGAGCCAGAACCTGCGCCGGCACAAGCTATCAAGATACCGCCTTTGACACTGACCTTACCGACCGCCGCCCCGCTACCCGGATTGCCCAGGCCGCTGCCGACGCCTGGGGCCCCTGCCCCGCCCTGGGCCTTGACCTGACAGCTATCCGAGGCAGCCGCACCGATGGTGAGGCCTCCGCTGACGAAGGCTGGGCCGAGCAGGCCCTCCGAGCGCCCGGAGCCGATGCCGGCGGCTCCCGCACCGCCACTTGACTTGACCACCGCTGCCCCCCTGATACGGAAGTCGCTGTTCAGCGCACCGCCAACCGACCCCTTGCCGATGCCGATACCGGCGCCGCCTTCACCGCCCTGCGCACTCACCTGGGCGTTACCCCCGATCAAAAAATCACCGCTTAGCTCTCCGGGGTGATAGGCCTGACCCGTGCCGATCCCGGCGGCGCCCGCGCCGCCGGTAGCGGCAACGACCGCCCTGTCCTTGATGGTCAAAGCCCCCGTATAGGCCCCTCCCACGTAGGCTCCGCCACTACCGATCCCGGCACCACCACGGCTCGCGACGGCTACCGCGGCATTGGCAGTGACATGTGCTGCGCCCTCAACGGTGACATCACCTGCCAGCTTGCCCGAAGTCACCGTATCGGATTGGGTTGGACGGAGGCCCGCGCCACTGCCGATCGCCGCCCCGCCAGGACCCGCCTGGACATCCACCGTCGCACCCTTGAAGTCGATAGAGCCACAATCCGGAGAAACGCTGTTCGCCGTGACCGTTCCGGCGCTACCGATGCCCGCGCCGCCGGCATAGCCCGCCGTGCCGCCGCCGGTCGCGTTGAGGAATCCGGCACCATTGACCGTGAGGGACGCCGAGGCGCTGGCGCTACGGTATACCACCTGGATCCCGGGAGCGCTGGCGAAGTTACCCGCCCCGTCGCCTGCCACCTTGGCGCCGCCTTTGCAACTACAGCTCACACCACTGGGAATCTCCAAGATAAGTCCCGTGTCAGCGGAGAGGGCCGTCCCACTTCCGCCCACGTCGAGGCCAGGCGCCGCCGCATCGGAAGTCGGCGCCAAATCAACGCCCCCGACCGTCGTCGTACCGTAGCTTCCCGCCGTGTCAGCGGCAATATGCAGGTCAACGTAGGTCCCGCTCTTGATCAGGATTGCATGGTCGGAAGAAGCCGTACCGCTGCCTCCATCCTCGCCCTTGGCATAGCTACCCGTAACCGGATTGCCATAAGACCAAGCCTCCTGGTCGTTGGCGGTGGTGACATAGAGCACCAGTGGCTCCGAGGCGCTGCTCGAGCCCGTGATGGTCGCCAGGTGGCTGGTCTCGTCCTGGACGACATGGGAATCCCCGTCAGACCAATCGCTCCCATCAGCCGACCACTTAAAACCGATCTGGGACTCCAGCGGGGCCCGAGGGTCTCCACGACGCGGGGAAGGGCGTGCTCCCTGTGGCTTAACCTCTCGCAAAACAGGAGCAGCTTCGCCCGCCTGGTAGTCGTAGCTGGCGACCTTGACCTTGTCCAGGCCGTCAGCGCTGAAATAGATGTTGGCGCTGCCGCCGGCGCTGCCCAAGCCGACCGCCGTGGCCGAGGGCACTTTGAAGCTGAGCTGGGTGCTGGAGAGTAACTTGAGATTGCTCACGGCCACAGCGTGCGCGGCATCTTGGCCGATGAAGACCTCAAGTGCCGGGGCCGCTTTGGCCGCTACCGCGTCGTCATCCTTCTCCGTTGGTACGGTCGGTTTGGTATCCTCTGCCTTGGATTCATCTTGCGACTTGCCCTCCTCCGGTGTGGAGCCTGTTTTGACTGGAGATTTGATTGAGCTTTGGCTTTGCGTCTTAACCTCGCTGATGGAGCTTGGGGCTTGCGCTGAATAAGGAAAACCGCTTCCAGTCAAGGTGACGGTCTGACCACCCTGGTTACTGACCGAACTCGGGCTGGTCGCGCTGACCTTGAAGGGCGTGGTGTTGGTGGCGAAGACGTCAGAGAAAAAACTCCCACCTTTATCGAATGCCACCATGAGCAAGAAGGCAAACAGGGCAAGGGCCAAGATAATCCGAAAGAACAATGCCAAGCTACGCAGTTTGCGAACACGCTTGGTTGACTTGGAAACACCCATGAACTGGAGTTGTGACATTTGCTTCATTTTTTTCATCGTATACCTCCCCGTATACTCTGAAATCCCTCCATCTGTTACCTTGTGGCAGTGGGCGGAGGGATTTTATCGTATACCTCCCCGTATACTCTGAAATCCCTCCATCCACTGCCACAAGGTAACAGACGTCAACTATTAGACCGATTTTAGTTGAAGATAAGGGTTTTTCTTTGGAATCTTTTGTTGCGCTTTCAGGATCCTCGGGGACACTCTATAGGGTGTCCCCGAGGAGACTCGAGGAGATAATGCCAGAAAAAACAGCCCCCTCATCGCCTATCAGGGCAAGGAGGGGGCTAGACTCGGTTTGGCTACTGCTATCGAGCAGCCGTTTAAGCCTTGAGGCCGCTATCCTTGATAGCTGTTACCGAGCAGTGCCTTGGCCTTGGCTTCGCTGAGGTCAACGTGATAGAAAGCCTTATAGAAGTCGATCGTCTCTTTGACCATGTCGACCTTGTAGGCCTTAGGGTAAAGCAGGTTGGCCACCCACTGCACACCGAGGATACGGTTGACCGCAGGCGGACGGTCGCACCAGGAGAAGGGCGCGTCCGGCATCACGTAGACCCGGCCGCTCTTGACCGCGCTGATCGAAGCCCAGTCCGCGTCCTTGAGCATGGCATTGCCCGGGCCGCCAGCGGCATTGGAGGTGGAGATGATCACCGAGGGGTTCCACTTGATCACCTGTTCGAGGTTGACCGGGCTCATGCCCTTGTTGCCGCCGAGCGGGATGTTCGAGGCCACGTTGGCGGCGCCGGCAGTGAGGAAAGTCAGGGCGTGCATCGAGTTGTCCGGCTCGGTCTCAAGGCCCTTGGAGCCCTCAGCATAGTAAAGCGAGACCTTCTTATCGGTCGGTACCGTGGCTACCGCCTTCTCCACCGCGTCGAGGCGGCTCGTGACATAATCAGCCAAGGTCTTGGCCTGCTGCTCGCGCCCGAGCAGGCTGCCCAACTCAGTGTAGCACTGGGCGATCTTAGCGAACTCCCCGTCATAGACCGCCACCGGGATGCCGGTCTGCTGCTGCAGGTCATCGGCCTGGGTCTTGTCACTATCACTGATCGCCTGGGCCGAGACATCGATGATCAGCTGCACGCCAGCGGCTACGATGGCCTCTTGGTTGAGCTGTTTGCCGCCGGAGATCGTCCCTAGGTTGGGCAGTTTGTCGACGCCGGCTGGCAGATAGGCCAGCTGATCGGCCGTATAGTCCTCGCCCCGGCCAGCCGCTAGCTCCGGGGCCAGGCTGTCAAGGTAGATCTCGCCGGTCGCGGAAGTGAAGAAGACCTTCTTCAGATCGGTCGCCGCCGGTACTGTGACCTGGCGCCCAGCGCCATCGGTGATGACCCGGCTACCCGCCTGGCCACTGGCGCTATCGCCTGTGCCCTGCCCGCTGTCTGCACCGCCACAGCCGCTCAGCTGGGTCAAGCTAACACATAGTAGCAACGCCACTACTATCGAGAGCAGTCCGGCCGCCCTCCTCGCCTTCAGACCGTCTTTCACCGGTCCTCCTTTCCTTGGGGCAAGACCGTATCTGGGCTTGCCTTTTGTACCTTATCCCTTGCTATCTCGCCCGCGGTCTGCGCCTCACGCAGATGACCGCGAATGGGAATACAGACATGCTCGCGCTGACCGTCCGCCACCGTGACCCGCTTAACCTCGACCTCGATGTCATAGATCTGGCGCATGGTCTGGGTGGTGATGACGTCGCCGGGGGCGCCGTCGGCGACGATCAGGCCAGCGTCCATCACAATCACCCGATCGGCGCAGAAGAAAGCATGAGCCGGGTCATGGGTGACCATCAAGACGCTGGTGCCAAGGTCTGCGAGGTCACGCAAGCGGGTGAGCACGGTTTGTTGGTTGCCAAAGTCAAGCGAGGCGGTGGGTTCGTCCATGACCAGGAGCTTGGCTGACTGGGCGAGCGCTCGGGCAATCAAGACCAACTGGCGCTGGCCGCCGGAGAGGTGGGTGTAGGTGCGCTCGATCAGGGCCTCGATACCGAGGGTGGCCAAGGCCGTGCGGGCAGCTTCGCGATCGGCGGCGCTCACCTGTGAGAGGCGGTTAAGGTAGGGAGTACGGCCGAGGATGACCACGTCGCCCACCGTAAAGGGAAAGGGCGGCGGCGAGGCCTGGGGAATATAGGCGAACTGGCGGGCAAGCTCGCGCGCCGGCATGCCGGCGGTGTCCTGTCCGGCCACCTTGACCGTACCGGCGAGTTTAGGCAAGAGGCCGAGCAGGGTCTTCAGCGTAGTGGTCTTGCCGCAGCCGTTGGCGCCGATGATGCAGACGAACTCACCCTGGTCAAGCTCGAAGTCAATCCCATGCACGATCTCATGCTTGCGGTAGCCAGCTTTGAGCCCTCTGACCCGTAGGAGCGGGAGCTGCTCCGGGGGACAGTCTATAGGGTGCCCCCCTTCCTGTATAACTTGATGTGGTGCTACCATCAGCTCCAACCCTTCATGTTGCGGCGGAAGATGACGATGAAGAAGGGCACCCCGACGATGGCGGTGAGGATACCGACCGGTACCTCCACCGCCGAGACCAGCCTAGCAACGTCATCTACCACGAGCAGAAAACTTCCCCCGATCAGAAGCGAAGCCGGTAGCAAAGCCTTGTAGTTGGGACCGACGATGGCACGGGCAAAATGCGGGATGACCAGGCCGATCCAACCGATGATGCCGGAAACGGCCACGCTAATCGAAGCCAGCAAAGTCGAGGCAAGGATCACTAACACCCGGGTACGGCGCACGTTGACCCCCATGGCCTGTGCCTCCTCATCACCGAAGCTCATCACGTTGAGTTTCCAGCTTTGCAGGAAAAGCACCACGAAGCCGAGCAGCAGCGGAATGATGGCGATTACCAGGTCGCGCTGACCGACCTGGGAGACGCCGCCCATCAGCCAAAAAGTGAGGTTGGGCAGTTGATCGGTGGGGTCGGCCAGGTATTTGGTCAGGGAGACGCCGGCCTGGAAGAGGGTGGAGATAAGAATGCCGCCCAGCACCAGCGAGAGGGTCGGGTCGTAGCGCACCATGCGGCCGAACCAGACCGCCGCCGCTACCGCGATCAGGCCGCCGGCGAAAGCGCAGAGGGGCAGGGCCCAAGTGGGCAGCCCGAGCAGCATCGAAACACAGGCACCGAGGCTGGCCCCGGCCGATGCTCCGAGCAGGTCAGGCGAGACCAGAGGATTGCGGAACATCCCCTGAAGCGACGCCCCCGCCGAGGCCAAAGCCGCCCCGACCAAGATGACGAGCAGGATACGGGGCAGACGGATATTAAAGATGACATGATCGAGGGCATAACCAGAGCTACCTGAGGCGACCGCCGCCGGATTGAAGAAATGATTGAAGAGCCCCTGCAGCAGGGTGATCGGGTCGACCGAATAGCGGCCCAGGAAGAAGGAAAGAAAGAAGAGGACGACCAAGGTAAGGGCAAGGCCGATCTTGACCAGTGGCGGAGCCTTAGTCATGCGCAGGCCCCTGAGCGGCGAGGAAAGGTGGGCGTGGTGAAGCTAAGTGCCGCCCGATTCCTGCCCGACCAGTTTGTCTAGGTTTGATGCCGAATTCTTTCAGAATGTTCTGCACGCCTCGATTATACTCATTTGAAAATTATTCTCAGCGCAAAAGGGACAACTTTTTCAGTTGGGCAAAACTGCCCATCGCCCTTTTTAAAGGCCGAACAAACTAAGTAAACGCTGCCAGAAGCTGGTCTGGTCGGTGCTTCCCGACGCAGCCACGCTCGGCGCACTAGGCAGCTTGATCTGAGCGGTCTGGATCACGAACTGGCAAGCGGTCGTATGTTTGTTGTGGCTTGAGAGAAAAGAGGTCGGTTTGAAGTCACCGCCTTGGTAGCTCTGCATAAACTTATCGACTTGCTTCTGCACCGCAGCAGGAAGGTCGGCAGTGGAATGGTTGAGGGCGGCGACCCCATCCATATAGGCCTGGATACCGGTGTTAAAAGTCGCATAATTGCTGGCCAGACTGTGCATGCCCTTTTTGAGGGCGGTGAGCTCGGAGCCGATGTCAACCTTGCCGAGAGCGCCTTGGAGGGAGGCGGCCATGGTGTCAAGCGAGCCGGCGGCGGTGTCGATACCAGCCTTCATAGAAGGCAGGGCGCTAATCAGGCCTGCAATCTGGGCAGCAGTGCCAGGCTGGCCGGCGAGCGTGTCGATGTTGGAGGCATTGACCAAGGCGGCCATCTGACTAGCGCTGCCCTGGTCGGGCAGATTGGCCGCAATCTGGTCGCGCAGGCTGGTGGCGATGGTCTTAAGCGCGCCGGGTAGTTTGGACAGATCCGAGCTGTCAAAGTCCGTCCCTTGCAGGCTATGGTCGACGGTGTCTAGGGCAGACTTGATCTTAGCAGAGGCAGCAGCCAGTTTGTCACCGGAGCCATCGAGCTTCGAGACCGCCTTGCTCAATTGGCTGAACCCGCCGGTCATGCTGGAGGTGTCCACGTCAAAGGCCATATTGAAGGGCACTGCCGTGATCGAGATCGCGGGCATCTCGAAATCGGTCACGTCAGCCGAGATCTTGTCGTCAGCGTCTTTCTTGGGTAGAGTGGTGAAACTGGCGACGCTGTTACTGCCGGCCACCGCCATCTGGGCCGCCTTGGCCTTGATGTTGCGGCACTTGGCAGTGTCCAAGGTGACCTGGGTTTGGAGTACGTAGTTCTTGTAGAAGGTTTGGTTGGTATAGTCGCTCTTGGTGGATTTGAACTCGATCTGGAGGTGCCCACTGGCGCCAGCCAACTGATCGGCGCTGACCGGCTTGCCGTCGAGCCGGTAAGTGACCCTGAAATCCCAAGGCAGGGTTGTACCCACCAAATCGCCTTGATAATAGAGCTGCTTGGCCGTGGTATCGACCGTAACGCCAGCCGGGGCCTGCGCCGTAGCCGCATCCAAGCTGAGCGGAGTCAAATCGGTGAGGTTCTGTACCGCCGAGAAATCACCGTAGTCGACCACTGCTCCGCCTTTGCCTTTGAGCTCGAGCTTATTCACGCAATAGGCATGGTCTAAGCTGCCGTCACTTTTGAGGTTGGCGTAGACGACCTCTTGGCGGCCACTGGCCTGGGCGGTCGGCCGGGCTGGCTGGGGAGCCTGGGCAGAGCCGGCGGGAGCGGTCTGGGCATCGGCTAGGTTGCGGCCTTTGCCGCTACCCACATAGAGCAGGCTTAAGACCAAGACAAGGGCCAACAACAATACACAAAGCAGATGTCGAGGAGCCATTTGGGCAGCAGCTTTTGCAGAAGTCCCCGCCTGCCTATGTCCGATCAGTCGTTTATGCGACATCATGCACCTTCTTTCACTTCTTTGCCAAGCCCTCGCTGAGAGCAAGCCCACTACTGCCAGGGATGTTGCCTTGGCCAGCGCCTTTCGTCCCGAAGAAACGCGGCCGCCAACTCGTCCAGCGGATCGGCCGGTCAAGGATCTCGAGCAGCCCCGGCATGAAGCAGGTGATCATCACCAGTGATATCAGGGTGCCCCGGCCAAGCAGCAAACCCATTTCCTTGACCATGTCAATAGAGGAGGTGAAATAGAGGGCGAAGCCAGCCGAGGCCAAGATCGCCGCCGACACGATGATCGGCTGGAAGGCGGTGGCGTGGGCTGCCTCGGCGGCTGCACGGGCAGGCATCTCGCGGCGTCGACGCAAATAGTGCTGGGTATAGAGCAAGCCATAGTCAGCGCTTGAGGCCAGCTGGACGGTGGAAATGATCAGGTAACCGATGAAGGAGATCGAGGTGCCGGCGAAATAGGGCACCGCCATGTTGATGGCGATGGCGGTCTCGATCGAGAAGACCAACAGGATAGGCATCCCGATACTGCGGAAGATCGCCGCGATCACCAGGGCGATCGCGAGCATGGAGAGCAGGTCGACCCAGAAGTGGTCACTGTGGATGACCTGGGCGATATCATAGAGGTTGACGCTTTGACCGGTCGAGTAAACAGTGGAATAATACTGACTGGCAGTCGCACGGATCCGCTCCACGGTGGCAAAGGCCACAGCCCCCTCACTGGGCGTATCAGTCTCCAGGATGATCCGGGCATAGTGGGCCGAGTAGAAGTTCTTCAAGATGTCTGGGCTGACGTATTGCTGGGGGACGGTGTTGCCCACCGTCTCAGCATAGGAAAGTACACTGGTCACATCAGGCAGGGCCTTGAGGGCGTCGCCAAGTTGGCGCTCCCTGGCCACGTCGCCTTTGGGCACCAGTAAGACCACCGCGTTCTGCTGGCCGAAGTCAGCTTGGATGGCGGCATCGTCGGAGGCTGCCCGGGTACCGGAGGGCATCCCCCCGGAGCCGTAGGTGAAATTGGTCGCGCCCATGCCCAGAAAACAGGGCACGACCAGGATCACCACCAAGACCAGAACCGGCCAACGCCCCTTGATGATGTAGTGGCCGGCCTTGGCGAAAGGCGGGATCAGACGCCGATGCCGGGTCTTGATGAGGAGTTTGTCACAGAGCACGGTCAAAGCCGGCAGGAAAACGGCCACGCTGACAAAGGAGAAAATGGTGCCTTTGAGGAGGTTGAGGCCGAGGTCTGCACCAATTCTGAACTGCATCACGCAAAGCGCGGCGAAGCCGAAGAAAACCGTGGCAGCACAAGCGAAGATAATCGAGAGGGAGGAGCCCAAGGTACGCTTCATCCAAAGCACGGCACCACCACCGGGATCGCGTTCACGCTCGTGCTGGTAACCGTGGAGCAGAATGATAGCGTAGTCGAGCGAGATGGCAAGCTGCAGGATGGGCGAGACCGCGCTGGTCACGAAGGAGACGTCGGGGAAGAAGATGTTGGAGCCCATGTTGATCAGGATAGCCACCCCGATGGCGGCAAAATAGAGTAAGGGCTCAATCCAAGACATGGTCGTGAGCACCAAGATGATGATGATGATGGGGACGGCGATGGACATCGCCAGGCTGACCTGGGAGCTTGCTAGGCCATGCATGACGTAGGTGTTGACGGCGTCACCGGTGGCATAGTTGGCGGGGCCGATCAGGTCATAGACCTGGGGCATGGTGGTAACGATGTCCCCGTCTGCCAGGCTCAAACTGATCATGGCGTTGCCGACCGTCCGGGCCTTAGTAGAGGCGGCCTGGTCGACCTTATAGTAGTCGCTCACCGTCTTGGCGTCGTCTGTGGCTAAGGGCTCCTTGATGTCGACGTTATCATCCAGCCAAGTAACGTCACTGACACCAGGGAGGGCCTTGAGCTTGGCCTTGTAATCGAGGGCCTCAGGGATAGTGACGTCGTTAAGCTGGATACGGAGGTTGGGCACGCCGGTAGTGAACTCGGCGTTCATGGTGTTAAGCGAAATGGTCGAGGGCGAAGAAGCTGGCAGGTAGTCGACGAGGTTGTTGTTCACCACCACCCCACGCGAAAGGAAGGCCCCGACCAGGGCAAGCACTGCGAAGATGATCACGACCGGCTTGCGATGCTTGAGGATATATGTCGAGTAGCGGTCTAAAATGGCACAAATCGTCCCGATTGACGAGGTATTTTGTAAAAAACCTCCAGTTGGGGATTATAACACGACCAAAATCGCGAACTGCTTCCAGTATGGTAACGGCTGCACTTGGCGACATGCTAAACTAAACTTAATTTTTCCTCGTCAAAAGGAGTCTTGCGATGGCCTATCCCAAAGTGACCGTAGTCGGTGCCGGTAACGTCGGAGCCACCACTGCCGAACTGATCCTGCTCAAAGGCCTCGCCGACGTCACTTTGGTGGATGTGGTCGACGGCGTGCCCCAGGGCAAGGCCTTAGATTTGATGCACATGCGCTCACACGAGCAGTTCGGGCCAGAGGTCAGGGGCACGAGCAACTACGCCGAGACCGCTGGCAGCGACCTCGTGGTGGTAACCGCCGGAGTGCCGCGCAAGCCAGGCATGACCCGTGAGGACCTAATCGACGTCAACGCCGGCATCGTCAAGGCCGTGCTGGACGCAGCACTTCCGACCAGCCCAGACGCGACTTTCATCTTCGTCACCAACCCCCTCGACGTGATGGTCAACTTGGCCGCGCACATCTCCGGCCTGCCCAAGTCGCGCTTGATGGGTATGGGCGGCGCGCTTGACACGGCACGTTATAAGTATGCTATCGCTAAAGCCTGCCAAGTCGAGCCCAGCGCCGTCGAAGCGATGGTGGTCGGAGCCCATGGCCAAGGTATGGTGCCCCTGGTCTCGAACGCAAAGGTGGCCGGCAAGCCACTTAGTGAGATCTTGAGCCCCGAGCAGATCACAGAGGTGCGGGCCGAGACCGTGGCGGGAGGCGGCCAGGTGGTCGAGTTGCTCAAGACCGGTAGCGCCTTCTATGCACCGGCGGCCTCGATCTGCCAGATGGTCGCGGCCATCCTCCAAGACACGAAAGGCACTATCTCCACCTGCGCCAAGCTCGAAGGCGAATACGGGCTGGACGGCCTTTACATGTGCGTACCCTGCCTGTTGGGCGCACAGGGCATGGAGGGCGTGGTCGAACTCAATCTGGCCCCCGACGAGCTAGAACAGCTCAAGGTTGCCGCCACCAGTATCAAAGGCCAGCTCGAGGGCCTGGCCTAAGCCGCCATTAAGCCTGCCGAAAGGCGACTTTGAGCAAAGCCCCCACACAAACACCTGAGCCGCCGCTCGAGCAGCCGCCGCGCCGGAAGCACGGCTCAATCCGCAACATCATCATCGGGGTGATCATCATCTTAGCCCTGGGCGTTATCTTGATCCGCGGGGACACTTTCTTCGAGATGGTGGACAAGATGAAGCAAGGCTACCTGCCCCTGCTCATCCTGGCTTTCATCAGCCAGATCGGCAAGTACTTCGCCCAATCCTTCGGTTATTCCTTCGCTTTCCGCGCGGTAGGCAACCGTGAGATGAGCCATTGGGTATGTTTTCCCCTGGTCTTCGGGGCTTTCTTCATGAACACCATCGCGCCCTCGCTGAACATCGCTGGCAATTCCCTCTTCATCGAGGACGCCCACCGCCGGGGCGAACGGCCCGGGCATGCCACCACCGCCTGCCTGATTATGCAGTCGAGCATCGAAACCGGCTTTTTGGTGGTGATGATCGTCGGCTTCGTTATCCTGGGCGCCTCCGGCGGGCTCAATATCGGCATGATCCTCGCCGGCTTGGTCGTAGTGGTATTGGTGGGGGCAATGGTGGGAGCAGTGGTACTGTCATACAAATCGCCCAGCACCCTGCAACGCATCCTCACCCCGATCGAGAAGGTAGCCGGTTGGTTCTCGCGCAAGTTCCGTAAGAAGGAACTGCCAGACTGGGCCGAACTGGCTTCGCATGCCCTAGGCGACGGCGCCGGGGAGCTCCCCCACCACAAGGGCCGTACTGCCTCGGTGTATTGCTTGAGCGTGCTTGCCTCTATCTTTGAGCTGGGCTGTTTCATCCTCACCGGCCTCGCCTTCGGCGTGCATGACATCCCGGCGCTTTTGGCCGGCTACGTCATCTGCGTGCTCTTCACCATGGTGGCGATCACCCCTATGGGACTCGGCGTGGTCGAGGCCATGATCACCTTGGTGATGACCCTCTACGGCGTACCCCAGGTCTCCGCCTTGGCGGTCGCTTTGGTTTTTCGTGGCATCACCTTCTGGTTGCCCTTCGTGCTCGGCACCGTCCTGATCCATTTCTCCAAGGCCTTCAAGAAACGGCCAAGCGCTTGAAGGGTGTATCAAAGGGACGTTTCATTTGATACAGAAAAACGGATGTATCAAAGAGATGTATCAAAGGAATGTATCAAAGGAATGTATCAAAGGGACGTTTCATTTGATACAGAAAAACGGAGGCATCTTAAATAGCCTCGGAGTTGCCTACTCATTCGTAAACCGTTTCTAGGCTATTCATATTGTCTTAAGGTGTCCCCTATGGGTAGCTTAGCTATTTCCCGATGGGGTAGTTGGCCTAGGGATTGCGCCATAAGTAGAGGGCGATCAGGGCGATGATCACCACGATTGGCAAAAACCAGCTGAGGATGCTGGCCAGCAAGCGCTTACGTCCATAATGGCGCAGGCTGAGGCTGCCTGGTTCGGGCACCGCAGCCAGGCCGGTGTCATGGACGACCTTGTAGGAGCCATCAAGCTGCTCGAGCAGCTGCTGGAAGATCAGGACGCTGTCGAGGATCTGGTCGCGGATCTCACCGGGGACCTGACCGGCGATCGCCGGCCCCTCATCGCCGCCATAGAAGGCGCCACCGAAAGTCGCCGTCATCAAAGACCCGCTGATACCGATGTTACGCGGGTGGTCAAGCAGCACCTCTTGGACATCAGGTGAGAGCAGTTTCTGCACCGTCAGCCCCTGTCGCGGCGGCCCCCAGACCTCAAAGGTCTGGTCGAAGAGGGCGCCTACCTGGTAACGCTGCCGCCCCGACTCGCCGAGCAAAACGCCCAGGTGGTTGGGCTTATAGATGATCTCAAGGTCGGGGCCACTGCAGGGCAGCCGGTAACAGACGAAGCTCTGTACCAGTTTACTCTTGACGGGGTTGTTGCCCTTGTAGAGCGGGATGAAATTAAGTATCAGGTTGGCCCCGGCGATGGCGCGATAGGCAACGTAGTTGCCGACCAGCAAGTCTGGGCCGATTTGGCAAAGGGGACAGAAGCGGTTCAGCTTCTTGGCGTGATAGGAATGGTCGTCATAGAAGACATCGCCGTAATTGAAGAGGTTGGGGAGGCGCTTGAGCTGGTCGAAGTCATATCCTTGGCGTCCTGGCCCAAGGTGGTTACCTTGTAAGAAGCGCGCGACCGCAGCGGGGCCAGCCGCATCGATCAGGGCATAATCGTTGAGCTTGTGCAGGCGCTCGAGCAGGGCCGCGAAACGCTGCGGATAGTCCGCTGCGGCCGTCTTGGCTATGCGCCCTCCCCTAGGCATGGTCTAGCGGCGGTGATCTAAGACATGTTTGGCTTTGCCGGTGGTACGCTCGATCTGGCCGGGATTGACCAGTTTGAGGACCACGTTGAACTGGAGGACGTCGTGGAGGCGGCGGATGATCATCTTGCGGTACTTCTCGATCTCGCGCCAGTCGTCGGTGAAGACCTCGTTCTCGAGTTCGAGGGTGAGGGTGACGCGGTCTAAGCCGGTCTCGTTGTCGACCTCGATGCGGTAGATCGGCGAGACCTCCTCGATCTGGGCCAGGACGTCTTCGACCTGGGAGGGGAAGAAGTTGGTGCCGCGGATGATCAGCATGTCGTCGGTGCGCGAGCGGATCTTGTCCATGCGCGCGGTGCTGCGGCCACAGCCGCAGGGCTCGGTGGTGACGCGGGTGAGATCGTGGGTGCGGTAGCGTAAGACCGGGAAGGCCTGCTTCTGGAGCGGGGTCAAGACCAGCTCGCCGATCTCGCCCTCGCCGACCGGCTCACCGGTCTGCGGGTCGACCACCTCCCAGAAGAAGTGATCCTCGTTGATGTGCTGCTGATTGCGGCTGACCAGGCACTCACCGGAGACGCCCGGGCCCATCACCTCGGTCAGGCCATAATTGTCGGTGCAGAAGATGTGCATGCGCGACTCGATCTCGGCCTTGAGGGCCGGCGGACAGGGCTCGCCGCCGAAGAGGCCGACCCGCAGGGTCGATGAGGCCCAGTCGAAGCCCTGCTGCTCCCCTACCTCGCAGATGTGCATGGCATAGGACGGCGTGGCCACCAGCACGGTGGTACCGTAATCGGCGATCTGCATGAGGTGGCGCTCAGTGTTGCCGGCGCCGGCCGGGATGATCATGCAACCCAGCCCCTCGGCGCCGTAGTGCAGGCCGAAGCCGCCGGTGAACATGCCATAGCCGAAGGCCATCTGCACCCGGTCGCCCGGCACCACCCCGGCCATCTGCATGACCGACTCGATGCAGAGGCGCCACTCCTCGATGTCGTGCTGGTTGTAACCGACCACGATCGGCTTGCCGGTGGTGCCGCTGCTCGCGTGCAGCCGGATCACCTGCTCCATCGGCACCGCGAACATGCCGTAGGGGTAAGTGTCACGCAGGGCGCTCTTGTCGGTGAAAGGCAGACGGACCAGGTCGTCCAGGCTCTTCAGGTCGCCCGGCTCGAATCCGATGGCCTCGAGCTTGGGCCGATAGTAAGCAGAATGATCCCAGATCCACTGGATCTGCTCTTTGAGTAACTCTAACTGACGGGCGCGAATCTGCTCGCGCGAAGCGGTCTCGAAGGCGGGGTTGAATATAGGCATATCAGATGAGGCGGACATGGTGGGTATTCTCCTTGTTGGATAAGAACTCCGAGACGGGATAGGTACAGGGTCTCGAGCCATTCTTGATTATAAGACGATAGGTAAAAAGTCTTGAAGCAGACTGAGAGTAGCCGCATTGCGGCAGGATCTTAACGACGGTATCGTTTGCTCAGGAGAAACATCTTGGAACTATTGTAGCAAATAGCTGAAAAACTCGTAAAAGCAGATATTTGAGTGCAGCCGGGGTGAGCGGCAGACCGAAGCTACCTAATCGGTATCGAGGGCTGGCGCGAGCCCCGAATGTGCCAAATAGCTGGAAAGACTTGTAAAAGCAGATATTTGAGCGGAGTTCGGCGTTTGCAGTACGGCGAAGTTACCTCAGGGTATCGAGCCGTACTGCAAACCCGAAATACGCCAAATAGCTGCTTTTAGGCGCAGCCGAACTGCATGACAAAGGTCCCGATCTGCACCAAGGAACCATCCGAGAGCTCTGCCTCGTCGACGATCTTCTTGTCCACCCAAACGCCGTTAAGCGACGCACAGTCGCGGATGACGATCTGGTCGGCATGGCGCTCGATCACCGCATGTTTACGCGAGACGGTCATGTTGTTAAGGAAGATATCGCACTTGGGGTCGCGGCCGATAGTGATGGGTAAGGTGCCCAGATTGAAAACCTGGCCTTGTTGGGGGCCTTTGAGCAGGGTAAGCTGAGGGTGTTCGCAATGGTCGTGAGGAGCAGCGTTAGCGGGGACGTCGGCCGGCTCCACCGCCTGGAATTTCGCGGTCGCTCCGGCAAAGCGGAAGCCGCAAGTCGGGCAGACGTCGCCAGCCGCCGACACGGTCGTGTTGCAAACCGGGCAGATAACCGTGGCGTTGTTGTCAGAAGTGCTTCCCATGCTTTCATTATAATGAAGTTACTGAAGATGGGCTGAGAGTTTTCAGAATAAATCAGTCCGGCAATGTTTGATGAAGGGATAGCTGGAGCCAATGCAGAACAAAACTCCAAACCCGGTGGTAGTGGTCGATTTCGGGGCGCAATACGCCCAGCTGATCGCCCGGCGGGTGCGAGACCTCGGTGTGTATAGCGAGGTGGTCCCCTACGATGTGGACGTCGGGGCGCTTGGGGCCAAGCGGCCCAAAGCCTTGATCTTGTCCGGCGGCCCGGCCTCGGTCTATGCCGAGGACGCGCCGGGGCTCAACCCAGGGCTGCTCGAGTTGGGCGTGCCGGTGCTGGGCTTCTGCTACGGCATGCAAGCGATGGCAGTGGCCCTGGGCGGCGAGGTACCCCAGACCGACGTAGGCGAATATGGGCCAACGCGGCTGGAATGTGCAGCAGAGGCTGGCTCAGCCCTGCTGACGGGAACGCCCGAGCGACAAAAGGTCTGGATGTCCCACCGCGACAGCGTGGGAACGCTGCCGAAAGGTTTTGTCTGCACGGCTTCGACCGCGACCACCCCGATTGCAGCGATGGAGGACCCGGAGCGGCGGCTCTATGCCACCCAGTTCCACCCCGAAGTGGCTCACACCACTCACGGGCAAGAGATGTTAAGCAATTTCCTCTTCAAGATCTGCAGGATCACGCCCAACTGGAAGATCGACGACCTAGCCGCTCAGATGATCGCCGCGCTCAAGGAACGGATCGGCGGCGCCCGAGTGATCTGCGGCCTTTCCGGCGGGGTTGACTCGAGCGTGGTGGCGGCGCTGCTCTCCCGGGCCATCGGCGACAAGCTGACCTGCGTCTTCGTCGATCACGGTATGCTGCGCAAGGATGAGGGCAAGGCGGTAAGCGAGGTCTTCGGCAAGCAGTTCGATGTCGACTTCGTCTACGTCCACGCCGAAGAGCGTTATCTTGACTTGCTCGCCGGAGTGAGCGAACCGGAGCAGAAACGCCACCTGATCGGAACCGAGTTCTGGAAGGTCTTCTTCGACGAGGCGGCGAAGCTCGAGCAGCGCACCGGAGACAAGATAAAGTACCTGGCACAAGGCACTATCTACCCTGACACCATCGAGTCCGGCAGCGCGGCCGGCGGCACCAACGCGGTGGGGTCGAAGAAGGCGGCCACCATCAAGAGCCACCACAACTTGATCCCCTTCCCGGAGGGAGTGCATTTCAACCTGATCGAGCCGCTCAGACTGCTCTTCAAGGACGAGGTACGGCGTTTGGGACTTACCCTCGGCCTACCGCCCGAGCTGGTCTGGCGCCAGCCCTTCCCTGGCCCCGGCCTGGCCGTGCGTATCATCGGCGACATCACCGCCGAGCGCCTCGACATGCTGCGCGAGGCTGACGCCATCGTGCGCGAGGAGATCGACGCCTACAACGACAAGCTCGCGGAGGAGAGCGGCCGACGTGACGCGCCGGGCAGCGTCTGGCAGTACTTCGCGGTCCTGCCGGCCGAGCTGCGCTCGGTCGGCGTGATGGGCGACGAGCGCACCTACCAGAATCCCATCATCGTGCGCGCCGTCGAATCCCAGGACGCCATGACCGCCGACTGGGCCAAGCTCGACGCCTGCCAGGACCCGGAATTCAGCTTCTCCCGCATCCTCTCCCGCATCTCCACCCGCATCGTCGGCGAAGTCTCCGGCGTCAACCGCGTGATCTACGACATCACCTCCAAACCACCAGGAACGATTGAGTGGGAATAAAACATATAGTAACAGGGATAAAATATCCCTGTTACTGCTATAATAACTCTCATGAAGTTCCATGAGTATATATCAACGCATCATGTATTCACGACAGAGGACGCTAAAAAAGCGACGCCCTCTGCGTCTTCAACGGAATCATTACTGAAAAGAGCAGTAGGCGCAAAAAAGATTGATCGAGTAAGACGCGGCTTATATGTGTCGAAAACCGGTAAGCACTTAGACGCAAACGCTGACCCCTTTGAGATAATCAGCACCTTAGCATCAGATGCCGTTCTTTCTTATCATGCCGCGTTAGTGGCCCATGGCGTTGCACATAATATCTTCTCTGAATATTGTTTTAGAACCACATCGGTGTTTACTCCATTCCAATATCGCGGCGTTCGTTATAGACCCTTACCTTTGAACAAAAGGGTGAGAACTCAAACTGTGCGCGGCAAAGCCTTTGGCGCAGCTGTTGTGACGACACGGGAGCAGACTATCGTCGACTGTTTGAGCCGTCCCTCGTTATGCGGCGGTATCGAGGAAGTGCTGCGTTCACTGTCAACCTTTCCCTATATTGATTTTGCCGAGCTCCACGCCGTCTCGAAAACGGCATCGACTAGCGCGAAGACAAGGATCGGATGGTTGCTTGAAGCCAAGCAAGATGTTTGGCGAGTGGACAAACAAACACTTGATACCTATCATAGCGCGTTACACTCTGGACGTGTCCAACTTGATCCAGGGACTAAGGACAAGAAATACCGTGCAGCAGCTTGGCAACTTTACTTACCAGTTGACGAAGAAGAAGTACGCTCATGGCTGATCTGACTACCCGCGACTTCCAACCAAGGACCGTTGACAAAGTTGAGAGATTGCTCGATTTGCTTGAAGAGCTGAATCGCCACCCTGATTTAAAGGGCCGTTGGGCTATGCATGGCGGAACTGCAATCAATCTGTTCATGCTTAACGTGCCCAGACTGTCGGTGGATATCGACTTGTCCTATGTGGGCGCAATTGAAAGAGAGGCAATGCTCACGGAACGGCCATCTTTTGAGCGCGCTGTCGAAGAAGTGGCGCGCAGCCAAGGCTATGACGTGCCACCTTCAAATGGAGGCCATGCGGGTCGTACACTTACCTTGCGTTACCGAGGTGATTGGGGCCCAGACCATGTGAAGATCGATTGTATTTTCATGAATCGATCCCCGATTCTGCCACTGATCATGCAAGAGACCGTTTTGCGACCAGGACTACAAGTCCGCACATTCTCCAATGAAGAGCTAGCAGCAGGTAAAGTCAAGGCATTTTTTGATCGAGTTAAGATCCGGGATTTGTATGATATAGCCAATCTTGGACGATATTTTGGAGAGCGCACTCGCAACGGAGACAACCTTAGAATCAGCCATCAGCTGATTCTTTACTATGCGTCCTTGTCGGCATGTTTTCCGAATGATTTTTCCAATCGCCCCGAACGCTTTGTAGCTAAGCAGCGTGAACTAGAAGAGCAGCTATATCCGATGCTCCGAGGCGCACTCGAAGTGCCAAGGTTCCAAGACCTGTTGGATGCTGCAGATGAATTCATCGAAACGTTCGTTTTGCCCCAAACTCCAGATGAAGAAGCATATCTTCAACGATTCGCACAGGCCGACTATCGACCCGAGCTACTATTCAAAGAGATAAGATGGCCACAGCAGCAAAGATGAACCCTGAAGCACTCTGGAAATTGCGAAATCTAAAGCGCATGGTACAAAAGAATGATACAAATGCGGCAATTTAATTGTCGCAAATCCTGATGTATCAAATGAAACGTCCCTTTGATACACGACCGCGCGCTCGATAAGATGTAACCGTGAATTATTATTTATTTTTACATAAATTCACGCTTAAGCCGTTTTAGCTGCTATAATTGAATCATGCGAGACCAAGGATCTGCATATGAGCTCAAGCATCTAGTCGAACGCTTTCGAAAGCTCGCAAAGGGTAAAGATAACGCTTTGCGCGAACTCGTTTTCGCCGAACTGCCGGATATGGTGTACAACTCGAACGCGATTGAGAACTCCTCCCTCTCTTTGGAGGACACGGAGTCGATCTTGATGCAGGGCATCGTACCCAGCGAAAGCGTGATACGCGAGGTCTATGAGGTTAAGAACCTGGCTCAGGTGACGGAGCGTCTTTATGCGCATAGCGAGGAACCGCTGAGCACGACTTTGCTCTTAGAGATGCACGCGCTACTGCTGCAGAACATCAACCCAGAGTGGGCCGGTCGCTTCCGCCACGGCGATGAATGGGTGCGGGTGGGCGCCCACGTAGGCGCCAACCCGGACTTCGTCTCGGGGCTGGTCTCGGAATTGCTTAATCAATATAACGCCTGGGAAAACACTTTCACCCTCCCGGACGGAAACAGTCTTCTCGCCCATGTCGCGCATTTCCACGCTGAATTCGAGACAATCCATCCTTTTCGCGACGGTAACGGACGCATGGGCCGTGCCCTCCTTAACCATCAACTGCACCGCTTCGGCCTTCCACCAATCATCGTGCGCAACAAAGGTAAGGAAAAAGACTACTATCCGCTGTTTGCACGCTACGAACAGTCCGGCGATTTCAGTGGATTTACCAAGCTCTTTACCACGCTCCTCCAGGAATCACTGCACAAGCGTATCGCCCAGCTCACTACCAGACGCATCATCAGCGTTTCCGACTGGGCCCGCCAAAATGACATTCGCCCGAACGTCGTCCTCAACAAAGCTAAACGTCAAACCCTGCCCGCATTCCGCCTACGCGGCAAGTGGATGATCGACGCAGATGCCTCAAAAACTTGATTGTCTTTCATTTCGATGTATCAAATGAAACGTCCCTTTGATACAGCCCCATGATACAATCCGCCTATGGTTGAGCTGAGAGAACTTGACAACGACGCCGTCGCGCTACTCGCACATTTCACCTATTTGGCGATATATGTGCCCGTTGGCGTGGCTGCTCCGCCAGCTGCGATCGTGTATGAAGAACCGTTGCTACAGGCTTTTTTTGATAACTTCGGTGGCCGCAGGGGTGACCTCGGGCTTGCGGCATACGAGGGCGATATATGCACGGGCGCTGCTTGGTTGCGGGTGATCGCAGGCGGCTATGGCCACGTAGACTTTGAGGAGATCGGAGACACGCCGGAGCTTGCCATAGCGGTTGAGCCGGAGTATCGTGGCCTCGGCATCGGCACGCGGTTGCTCATCGAGCTGTTTAAGTTAGCTACCGCAAAGGGCTGGCGGCAAGTCTCCCTGTCAGTACAGAAAGAGAACCGCGCCTACGCGCTTTACCGGCGGCTCGGCTTCAAGGTCTTTCGCGACAAGGGCGAGGACTACCTCATGTTGAAGCAGCTTCGCCCTTGACCGCCTGCGGCTCAGCGAAGAGTTCCGCGACGCGCCTGACGAAGGGCGCCACGGCGGGAAAATCCAAGGCGCGGTGGTCGAATACCAGGCAGAGCGGCAAAATACCCTCATAGAGCGCTCCTATACCGATGGCCAGGACTTGTGGCGAAACCAAGTCGATCATCGCAGGGTAACCGTCAATACCTTTGATGGCAGCGCCCAGGTTGGAGATCGTTACCGTGCCCCTGCGCAATTCGCGGGCCTCGATGCGCTCGCTGGGTTCCAGGGAGCGATAGGCGCGTTTGCGTTTGCGCGCGATACCCGGCATATGGCTCTTACCGATCTTGAGGCCTACGAAGCGCCCTAAAGGGCCGATCAGCTTGCCTTGGCGAAGCATCTGGTAGGTGTCATCGAGGCCGGTCTGCATCAACGGAACCGCCATATCAGTGCTGGCGATGCGCCGCGAAAGGCTATCTACCATGACTTGGAGATCTGCAAGCGGCCGGCTCTCACAAGCTTCTAAGCAGACGGTCATCATCTCGCCTGAGGGGAGCAACACCGGCATGTTCACGTCGATATGCGCTTGGGGCTCCAGGTGTCCCGAGGCAAGCAAGCGATGGTAGTGGATGCGTGTGTTGAGCAGGGGGTTCTCGCGCAAGGCCTGTACCAAGAGGTAGACGATCAAGGTATTAAGAGCGATCCGAGGCTCGTCGCGTCGACGATCGTCGAGCTGGGCCCCGTTGAGTCCACGCAGGTAGTCACCTAGCGCCGTGGCTGGCAAGTGGCAAACAAAAGACACGTGCGGGGCTCCCCAGCCTTGACTGGTAGAGGCTGCGATGATCTTCTGCCTGATATCAAAAGGCTTGATTGTGCTCACAGGTTCCCTCCTTTACGGATGTATCAAAGGTATCAAAGGGACGTTTCATTTGATACATTGGCCATCCTTAATGTATCAAATGAAACGTCCCTGTGATACATTAAACGTCCCTTTGATACATTCTTTGATACATTAGAGGTACTTGCTCCCCTCCTTGATGGAAAGCCTGGCCATCTGCTCGCGGTGGTTATCGATGAAAGCACGTACCCAGCCTGGATCGGTTTTGCTGTAGTCGCGCAGGGCCCAGCCGACGGCTTTGTTGATGAAGAACTCGTCGCGCAGGTCCGGGGGCAGAGTGGGTGGCAAATTATTCTCCAGAACCTGGGCGAGGAGCTCGGTGTCGGTCGTCTCCTTGCGCTGAAGCTGGTGGTCGATGGCCATACGCCGCAGCCAGATGTTGTCGGAGAGGCTCCAGGCGAACTCGGTCTGCTTGGCCTCAGGATAGGCAACGGTGACGCCGCCGGCAATCACGTCGAGCGCGTCGATGCTGTCCCACCAGGACTTGTGCAGCACCATCTGCTCGATGTGCGCCATGTCAGCGGGGATCAACAGATCGCGTTTGGCCTTAAGGTACTCACAGGCAAGATACTGGAACTCCCGCTCGGGCTTGGCCCAGCAGGCTTCGATGAAACCCCAATCTATGGCCGGGTCTTTCTTGGCTTGCTTCATGAAGGGCCTCGCTAGGGCTTTGCGCTTAGGCGTCGGTATCCCTAAGAAAGCGAACTGGTCTTTCATGTACGCCGCCATGCGGGCCGCCTGTCCTGCGTCTGCTGCGGCTTCGAAAACGTCGAATAGTTCTTTATAACCAGCAACCATATAGGCCCAGTCTAGCGCGTTTTGCGGGCCGAACACGAGACGGCCCGGACTGTCAAGGATTTCCTGTGTCTTTCCGCTACCTGCTAAACTAAACCTATGTTCTATACCTTTGAAGGCATCCAGAACTTCCGCGATCTGAGCGGGATCACTCGTGCAGACGGCGCTAAAGTGCGCCCGAAGGCGCTAATGCGCAGCGGCAACTTCTCCCAGGCCAGCGAGGCCGACCTGACCCGCCTGCACGACGACTTCGGCCCTTGGGCGGTAGTGGACTTCCGCGGCGAGACTGAGCTCGAGGACTCACCTGACCAGCCGGTCGCAGGCGCCAGCTATCATAGCTTGCCCACCGTAGATATGAACGAGGTCCGCGACATGGACGACCCGCGCCATCCCGGCGAGCGCATCCACATCCGCACCAGCGCCGACCTGGTGGACTCCCCGGACCGTCCCAGCCCCGCTGAGCTCGCAGGCCAGCTTGACCTGGTCTACCAGCTGCTCGCCACCAGTACCCGCGCCACTGCAGCCTACCGTGCTTTCTTCGAGCTCGCGCTCGAGGCCGCCGGCCGCCCCCTGCTCTGGCACTGCACCCAGGGCAAGGACCGCGCTGGTGTGGGCACTTTCCTGATGCTACGTGTCCTCGGCTTCGACATAGCTACCGCGACCGCCGAATACATGCTCAGTGCCCGCTTCTTCCAAGGCGTGCTCGACCATCTCGAAGCGCAAGGTACTTCTGCCGCAGACCTCGCTTTCTATCGCCCCATCCTCCTCCCCGAACGCCGCCGTCTCAATATCTACCTTGACGCCCTCGACCAAGAGCGTGGCGGGCTCGAAGCCTACCTTGGCGATGACCTCGGTATGACCGCAGCCAAGCGTCAGCAGCTCCAGGCCGCCTATCTATTCGTCTGAGCCTAAGCAGCTGTCATAACAAGCACTTAGCGTCGCCTAATGGAGTCTGTGAAATCCGGTTTGGCACTTACTGAAAGTATCATCATACAGTACAATCAACACGCTTAGGATATCTCGGATCGGGAGGAAAGAGATGGATATTTCTGTTGAGCGCAACCTGCAATTCCCCTATGCCACGCTGACCTTCGCACCTGGCGAAACCACCTATATCGCGCATGGGTCGATGATCTTCATGCAGGGCGGGCTTTCGCTGAACGCCAAGCTCAACGCCAAAGGCAATGGGCTCGGCAAACTCGCCAGCGCGATCGGGCGCAGCATCACCAGCGGCGAGTCGGTCTTCATCACTGAGGTGGTCAGCCAAAGTGGCGGCCAGATGGCGATCGCACCGGCCACGCCCGGGGCCATCCAGGTATTAGAGGTCGGGCAGGTGCAATACCGCCTCAATGACCGTTCTTTCCTGGCGATGGATCCGACGGTCGGCTATTCGCTTAAGCACCAGTCACTGGGCAAGGCTTTCTTCGGCGGCCAGGGTGGTTTCTTCGTCATGACCACCGAAGGCTGCGGCCGCATCCTGGTCAATGCCTTTGGCTCCATCGCCGAGGTCACCTTGGACGATGCCCAGGACTTCACCATCGACAATAACCACGTAGTGGCCTGGGACGCCGCCCTCGATTATCGGATCGAACTGCAGAGCGGCTTCCTCGGTTCGATCGGCACCGGCGAAGGTCTGGTCAACCACTTCAGCGGCAGCGGCAAAATCTATATCCAGACCCTCAACCTTAAGGACTTCAGCGAGCAGCTGCGGCCATTCCTCCCCTCCAACAGCGGTAACTGAACGCGCCCTGACCCGGAACCTCGGCAAGGACTAGAATAGCCTGGTCGAAAGGAAACATCATGGCAAAGATCATCATCATCAACACCACCCCGCGCAAGGGCGGCAACTGCGAAGTCCTGGCCAAGCGCATCCTGGTCGGCCTGGCCGACAGCGACCCCACCTACATCGACTTCAAAGAAGCCGATATCCGCTACTGTCAGGGCTGCGACTGGTGCAAGCACCAAGACAGCGCCCAGTGCATCCAGAAAGACGACATGGGGGCCCTCGTCCCCGAGCTGGACAGCTGCGACGCGCTGGTGCTGCTCTCCCCCATCTACTACGGAGAGCTCACCGCCCAGGCCAAGACCTTCGTCGACCGCAGCTATCCATTCTTCAACCCAGCCAAGCCCAACATGTCCATGGCCAGCAAGGGCGGCAAGAAGTTCGCCCTGGTCACCACCTGCGGCGGCTCAGACGAGGAATACCAAGCCTATGACGAGAAGCTGGCCCAGACTTTCGCGGTCTGCGGTTTCAGCGAGCAGAAAGTACTGGCCCTGGGCGGCGGTAGCGTGCCCGGCAGCTTAGCTGACGACGCAGCAGTGCAGGCCAAGATTGCTGATCTGGTGGACTGGATCAAGGCCTAACGCCTAATCTGGGAGCGCTTCTCTCTGTCTTACTGCCAGTTTGTAGCGCTCCCCCGCTTACCTAAGACAATTTGTTACAATACGTGCCATGTTTTCTCTAGGAGACATTTCTTCGCAGCCTGGCTTGGCTGCTAGCGCGGTTCGCTCCCTTGCAGCCGGGCTTAACTATTCCCCTGCTTATTATCGATACCTTTAGCGCATAGCTTATAGGCGGCGCCCTCCTGCGTCGAAGCTATGTGCCCTGAGCGCGGCCCTCTTTGGGCTTGCGCCTACTTGCGCTCACGTCGCAGGCCTTGTTCAGCATCAAATTACATCAGAGTCAAGAATTTTCCGCGTGCATAGGTCATGCGAGGATTCTGGCAGCAAAGGATATCGACATGTTCATCAAGATAATTCTGGTCGTCGCTTTCTTCGGCGTCGCCATCGCGATCGGGCTAGGCAGCCGCAAAGTCGCCCGCTCGGTGGAAGGTTTCGTCCTGGGCGGGCGCAAGGTCGGGCCCTGGCTTTCCGCCTTCAGCTACGGGACCTCGTACTTCTCGGCGGTCATCTTCATCGGTTACGCCGGCCAGTTCGGTTGGAAGTTCGGGATCGCGGCGAGCTGGATCGGCATCGGCAACGCCATCCTCGGCAGCCTGCTCGCCTGGTGGGTGCTGGGGCCGCGGGTGCGCCGGATGAGCCAGCGGCTGCAGGCCCAGACCATGCCCGACTTCCTCGGCAAACGCTACCACAGCCGCGCCATCCGGATCTGCGCCGCGCTGATCGTCTTCGTCTTCCTGATCCCCTACACGGCAAGCGTCTACAACGGCCTCTCCCGCCTCTTCCAGGCCAGCTTCGGCATCCCCTTTGAATGGTGCGTGGCGGCGATGGCGGTCGTGACCTGCATATACGTCGTCTTCGGCGGCTACATGGCAACGGCGCTGAACGATTTCGTACAAGGCATCGTGATGTTGGTGGGAATAGTGGCGGTGGTCTGGGCAGTGCTGACCGGACACGGCGGCTTCGCGAGCGCGCTCGCCCAGATGGCGCAGGTGAGCGACCCGGCGAGCGGCGCGCCCGCCGGCATCTTCGCCAGCCTCTTCGGCCCCGACGCCGCGAACCTGGTCGCGGTCATCATCCTGACCAGCCTCGGCACCTGGGCGATGCCCCAGATGGTCTCCAAGTTCTATGCCATCAAGGACGTTCCGGCACTGCGCAAAGGCGCCTTCATCTCCACAGCCTTCGCCCTGGTCGTGGCTGGTGGGAGCTATTTCCTCGGCGGCTTCGGGCGCCTCTTCGCCGGGCAGATAGCCTACAGCGACGGCGCGGCGACGGGGGCGGTTGGCGCCGGCACTCCCCTCTTCGACTCCATCATCCCAACCATGCTGCAAGGCCTACCTGACATCCTGGTAGGTATCGTGGTGGTGCTCGTCCTCTCCGCCTCGATGTCCACCCTGTCCTCGCTGGTGCTGACTTCGTCTTCGACCCTCACCCTCGACTTAATCAAAGGCAACCTAGTCAAGCGGATGGACGAGCGACGTCAGTTGATTTGGATGCGCGTCTTATTGGTAGTCTTCATAGTTATCTCCGCAGTCATCGCGATCGTCCAATACCAAAACTCCCTTGCTTTCATCGCCCAGCTGATGGGTATCTCCTGGGGAGCCTTGGCCGGCGCCTTCCTCGGGCCCTTTGTCTGGGGGCTCTACCTCAAGCGGGTCTCCCGCGCGGCAGTCTGGGCCAGCTTCGGCTTCGGCATCGGCCTCACCCTCCTGAACCTGGCGACCGGCCTCATCGGCAGTTCCATCGTCTGCGGCGCCCTCACCATGCTGGCCTCCCTGCTGATCGTCCCCTTGGTCAGCCTCTTCAGCAAACCAGCCGTAGCCGCCGAGACATTATGGGAGAAAGAGGGAGAAGCGGAATAACAATGCCGAAAAGGTAACAAGGGGACGCTTCCTTATTACCTTCTCTCTCGTAAGCGGTAACTTCTAGCTTAACTGGCGGGCGACAGGATGTCGCCCGCCGATTTCGCGAAGCAAATCCGCTTGCGATGCAGTGGGGGGTATCATCCTCTCCCGGGGACACTCTATAGGGTGTCCCCGGGAGTTGGGAGTTTAAGACTGGTACAGGGTTTTACGGGCACGTCGGTACACGCGGGGCGCATCGTTTTTGTAGACGCCGAGCCGAACCACATAACCCTTCGCGTGCTTCGAGATGCGGATGACGGCCAGACGGGAGTTGGCAATCTGACGATGACGCCAGTCGTACACGCTCACGCCAGTCTCGAGGATGTTCTGCTTCGTCTTCTCGTAATCGTCGGGTTCGACCACGAAGGAGAGGCGCCTCTTCGGAAGCCGAATCCTGAAAGGCGGACGGTACCAGAAGCATAACCCCATCAGGATGAGGAAGAAGAGTAAGGCAACTCCGCCTAGCAAGGCGCCTAACGCCGCCAACGGGTCGAGACCCTGGCTGCCTCCGCCGGCGCTCATGGTCGGTTTCTGTTGATTGCCAGAATCGGTGGCAGTGCCAGTCGAAGGCCCCGGTACCGGAGGTTGCCCCGTGCCGTCTTCGCCCGTCGCGTCGACATCGGGATCGAGACCGAGCCTTGGCTGACTATTGTCCTGCCCATTGCCCTGGCCCTTATCCTGAGCCCCTTCATCCTGCTTCTTGACATCAGAACCAGACCCTGGCTCATCCTGCTTGTCCTGCTTGTCTTTCTTATCTTGCTTATCCGACTTGCCGGGCTTGTCCGGCTTATCCTTGGCCGCGCTCGGAGTGATGCTGAACGTACCGGCTCCAGGTTCACCGATGAGGTCGTAGTCACTTCCGGAGTAGAGGATCGCGATCGTCAGGCGATAACTTCCCACCTTCTCGCCCGCAGCGCGCTTGGCCGTGATCTGGAAGTCGTCCAGGTCGAAGGTCTGTACGCCCTCGGAAACGAGCACCCCGCGGACGTAATCACTGACTTTGGCGCTCAAGTCGGGGTCACTTTCTCCTCTGACCTTGGCGAGCTTTAAGGTGGCCAGATCGATCAACGCGAGGTCGACCTTCTCCTTCGCGATGGTCCAGTGTTGGGTGGAGGGCGTGAAGTCGTAGTTCATCGCGAAACCAGGCCAGGTCGCATCGCCATCGGAGACGTCGGTGACATGAGCGTCATAATCTCCCGCGGCGATACCTGAGAAATCTCCGGACCGCACCATGGTCAGACCATCGCCATATCTCAAACCGGAGAACACCGCGCGGATCTGGTGCTCTTGACCATCGTAGACATAAGTCATCCCACCGTTCGCCGGACCATCCGAAACCCAAGACACCGTGAGAGGCGCCGGGGTGATCTCGAAATCGGCGTTGACGCTAGCGCCGGTCACGGCGTAATCGTTTCCGGCGTAGTCGATCGCGACTCGCAGGTCGTACCTGCCCACGTTCTGCCCGGGATCCCTGACCGCCGAGATCTGGAACAGATCTAGGTCATCTATGTGCACGCCCTCAGCCCTGAGGCCAGCACGGACAGAGCTCGCGACCGCTTGCGCGAAATCAGGGTCATCTTCGCCATAGACCTTGGCCAAATGCAGGTCCTTAAGGTCGATTCGCCCCACGTCGACCGCGTTCTGGAGGATCTTCCAGACTTGGCTAGAGGGGCTGAAGCTATAATTGCTGACCTTTCCAGGCTTGCCATGCTTCGCGGGGTCGCCGTTGCCGATTCCGGTGACCTCGGCGGTATAGACACCGGCGATGCTTGCCGAGAGGTCGCCGGCGGTGGTCAGGACGAGTTCCTCTCCGTTCTTAAGACCGGAGAGACCGGGGTTGATCTTATGGGAAAAGCCATCATATTCATAAGCGAGGTCGCCGGGCAAGGGGTTATCCGAGGTCCAAACAACCGTGAGCGGTGCAGGCGTGATAGCGAAGTTCGCGTCAGCGGGCTGGTTCTTGACGTTGTAGTCAGAGCCGTTGTAGTCGACCGTGATGGTGAGAGGATAACTCCCCTTGTCCTCACCGGAAGTCCGCGTCGCCGAGATCATGAATTGGTCGAGGTCAGAGTTAAGCACGCCCTCGGATGAGAGCACGCCCCTGGCATAGGTCCACACCGCCGCCTGGATGTCGGGGTCGTTCTCGCCGTATTCCTTGGCCAGCATATTAAGGCTGCCTGCCTGGATCTGGGCCAAATCGATTTCCTCTTGGGTGATGGTCCAATTCTTGCTGTCAGAGGTAAAACTGTAGTTGGAGGGGTCGCCGGGCTTCGCGCCCGTGCCCAAAGTAACACCAGCGACCGTAGCAGTATGGCTGCCGGCAACCTTGGTTTTGAAAGTCCCGGTTCTGTTCAGAGTAAGGTCTTCACCATTCTTAAGGCCGTCGAGGGCTGCGTAAACGGCGTGGACTTGGCCGTCATAGGGAAAGGTCATGCTACCTGAGGGATCATCGGAAGTCCAGACCACCGTCAGCGGCGCCGGGGTGATGGTGAAAATACCCGGATCAGGCGTGGAAGTGCCGATGCTATAGTTACTACCGTTATAAGTGACACCCACCGTCAGAGCGTAGGGGCCGGCATCTTCGCCTGGAACACGCTGAGCTGAGATGGTGAAATCACCCAGGTCGTCAGCATGTACGCCCTCGCTGGTGAGGACTCGCTGGACGTAGGGGGTGACCGCGAGACTGAGATCGGGATCAGCAACGCCGTAGACCTTAGTCAGACTGAGGTTGCTCAGATAGATCTGGCCGAGGTCAATGCCATTCTGACCGATGCTCCAACCTTGCTTGGAGGGGGCCAGGCTATAATTGGATGCCTTACCCCCCTTGGCACCGCTACCATCTTTGATGCCGGTGACCTCGGCGATATAGCTGCCTGCCACCTTTTCCGAGAAGGTACCCGTGGTATCCGGAGTCAGTTCCTCATCGTTCTTCAGACCCTTAAGCTCGAAGTTGATCTTATGTGGCTTCGCGTCATACTCATAGGTCATCAGGGTGTTGTCCTGGTTATCCGAAGTCCAAGCGACCGTGAGCGGCGCGGCCGTGATGGTGAAGTTCGCGTCAGCGGGCTGGTTCTTGACGTCGTAGTCAGAGCCGTTGTAGTCGACCGTGATGGTGAGAGGATAACTCCCCTTGTCCTCACCAGAAGTCCGCGTCGCAGTGATCATGAATTGGTCGAGGTCAGAGTCGAGCACGCCCTCGGATGAGAGCACGCCCCTGGCATAGGTCCACACCACCGCCTGGATGTCGGGATCGTTCTCGCCGTATTCCTTGATCAGCGTATTAAGGCTGCCTGCCTGGATCTGGGCAAAATCGATTTCCTCTTGGGTGATGGTCCAATTCTTGCTGTCAGAGGTAAAACTGTAGTTAGAAGGCTTACCCGGATTCGCACTCTTGCCCGCAGTAACAGCAGAAACCGTAGCGGTATAGCTATTAGCAGATGTGGCGCTAAAAACTCCACCGGGAACAAGGGTTAAATCCTCGCCATTCTTGAGACTGTCGAGATCAGCGAAGATCTGGTGTACTTGCCCGTTATAGGGATAAGAGAAAATGGTGTTTGGCTGGTTCTGCGAGGTCCATACCACCTTGAGGGGAGCTGGGGTGATAACGAAGTTAGCAGCAGCGGGTGCGCCACTGAGAGTGTAGCTGCTGCCAGCATAGATAATCGCCACATGAATGGCATAGCCATTGGCAATAACGTCTTCGCCTGAGTCTCGGCTGACCGTGATGTTGAAGTCTTTAAGGCCAAGATCGGAAACACCTTGATCCTTGAGAATGTCTACAGCATAGCTTTGCACCTTGCTTATCCAGTCGGAGGGGTCGTTGTCGCCGTAGACCTTGGTCAGGCCGCTGAGGCTGGCCGGTTTGATCTGGCTGAGGTCGATGATGGGGGCAATCACTATATTGCGCTTTGGCTGATAAGGCTGACTGGTCGACCCAGAAGCCTGGGCAGCTGCATAGGTTGGCACCGCGTTCTCCACCAACGCGGTCAAAGCGCCGACGCTCGCGTTGTCAGACAGGGTGATATTCTGGTAGCGTTGATAGGGGCTGACCGCACCGGGCAACCAGAGCACCGCCGCCAGCGGGTCAGTAGTAGGGGCCGTCAAGGCAATGCCAGTCTGAGTGAGCTGAGCTTGGGTACCGCTATTGATAAGCCCACCCAAATCGGCTGCGGCAAGATTGCAAAGCGGCGCAGCATAATTACTCTTAGTCGCGCCAGCGATGGTTGGTACCGTGACGGTGCCGCTAGTAGCGTAACTGGAGGGGACATAGACTGGATAAAGGTCTGTGCTATCCGTGTTCGTGACGCTACCCTGGATCGAAGGCGAAGCGAAACTGGTCGTGTTGACGCTGCCGTCGTTTTGACGGGCGGCGCCGGAGGTGTAGAGATTACCGCCGTTTACCACGGTGCTGCCACCGCCGTTCATGGTTCCGCCTAAGGAAGAACCGATACCGGGGGCCCACTCAGTCGCTTGACTGGGATCGGACTCATCGTTGCTGCCGCCGATGGCGATGACAACGCCCCCTCTGACGGTCAGATTAGCCGGTCGGCCAGTTGACACTTGGTCGCTGCTGCCGCTGCCGATTCCCGCCGAGCCAGAATCATCCACATCTCCACCCCGCGCATAGAGCAGGCCGGCGTTGACCAAGACATCTCCGACGTCACCAGAGGAAAAACCGGAGAAAGCTCGACCAGAACCAACCCCCACTCCCCGCGGCGCTGAGGCGAATACCTGGCAGGTATCCCGAGGATCGCTGCCTATGGTAAGGCTTCCACTCCAAGACCCAGAGCTATCAGCATCGCTTAGGCCGCTGCCAATGCCAGAAGCGAAGGCACCACCACGGGCGCTTACTTGGGCGGCGCCGAAAATCTCGATATCGCCCTTGAGGTCTCCGCTGCGTCCATTAAAAGAAAAACCTGTGCCGATGCCTGCAGCGCCATAATAGTCGTCGTCGTCCGCACCTATGGCGCTCACTTTAACAGAGCCAGAGATACTGACAGAGCCCAAGTCGGCAGAATTAGCATAGCTATTGCCATAACCAACGCTCGCGCCGTTAGCGGCGACCGTGCCGATTCCCGCCGAACCGTAAGCGTCATCACCCAAGCCACCACGGGCGATCAGTGTACCAGAACCCGTGATGGCCAAAGCGGCCTTGCCGCCGCCATAGGCGCTCAGGTCAGCCACCCGGACACCCGCACCGTAGGTATGGCCAGCTGCAGTCAAAGTCGCACCTTGACCAAGGTCAAGGGTAAGCCCGGTGACGTCAGTAGTTGAAGCTCCGTTCAAAAGGTCAAGCGCGCTCCCGCCGTAAGTGGTAGGTGAGCAGTTGAGGCCACCGCTGGCAGTAGTACCGTAAGTGCCAACGGAGTCTGTGACCACGTGCAAGGTCACGAAGGTGCCGGCTTTGATGGCAATGGCGTGATCGGGCGAGGCCTGGCCTTTGCCGCCGGGTGTATAGTTTCCAGGCGAGCCATAATACCAAGCCGACTGGTCGTTGGCGGTGGTGACCCAGAGGTCGAAGGGATGGTTGGGGTCGCTTGAGCCGGTGATGGTGGCTACGCGCTTGATTGTATCCTGATCGACGTTGCCGTTCTCGTCAAACCAGTTCTTGGTGGCTCCGCTGTCCTCGGACCATTTGAAGCCCAAGTGCACGATTGGTTGCACGTCAAGGATGTTGCGCTTATTGTTATATGCGGTCGTGTAAGCTGGATAGGCGTTTTCCACTACCGCTTGACGCGTGCCTGCGCCCAAGTTGGTGGTGATGTTCTTATAGGTGTTATAGGGGTTGGCCGCACCTGGCAACCAGAGCACCGCAGAAATAGGGTCAGCCGCAGGGGCGGCGAAAGCCAGACCTGCATCGCTCAGCGCCTTTTGGAAGTTCGCATCAAGCAAACCACCCAAGTTAGCCGAGTCCAAATCGCACAGGAGTGCTGAATAAGCGGCAGCCGTCACACCGCTCAGCGCCGGTACGGTAATCGTTCCCTCGCTGGCATACCCATCCTGGACATAAACAGGATATGCGGTTTTACCGCCTGCGTTCTTAACCATACCGCTAATAGACGGTGATGCTTTGCTACTAGTATTAACACTACCATCTGTCTTGCCAACGCTGGAAGCTCCATAAGTGTACAGTGAGCCACCATTCACGGTAACGCTACCGCCAGTAGTCATAGCACCGTCTGCGGACCTTAGTGATGAGCCAACGCCCGGTGCCCAAGGAGCACCTGGCGGGTTAGGGTTTGGCGTGCTAGCGCTATACGGTATTACTCCAGAGCCAATAGCAATCACTGTTCCGCCATTGATAGTAAGGTCTGCCGGTTTACCAGGAAGGCTCTGGTTGTTTATATGGATAATCGGTCCACTGCCGATACCGGCGGCAGGCGGATTAGAGGTATACCGAGTAGCGACGGCATCCCCAGCTTGTGCAATCAAAGTTCCGCCATTTACCACGATATCTCCAACATCTCCAGACGGGCTATTATTAATCCCCCCGCCTCCGCTGCCAAGACCGGGACCGCCATCACCTCCCTTTGCATACACTTTACAAGTATCGCCTGAACCAGTCCCAATGGTGATCTTGCCGGTTATGCTATTAGAACCATTGTTCCCATAACCCGTACCGATACCAGCAGACCGATTCGTGCCTTGAGCGATGACTGTGGCGTTGTCGCTTATAGTGATGGCGCCGCTCAGATAACCTGGGGTTGATGAATTACTATTGCCCATACCGATACCGGCACCGCCTCCGGTCGCTTTCACGATGGCGGAATCTGAGATAGTGACACTGCCTGTAAAGCTATTTTGAATTGTTACGCCGGTTACCGAATCTTCTCTTGCCGTACCAATACCAGCAGCCGTCCCGCTGACACCAGTAAAAGCAGTGGCGGTTACGTTTGCAGAGCCGAAAATGGAGATATTCCCCTTAAAATTGGACGTACGGCTTGTTCCCGTACCGATGGCAGCACCACGAAAAGTTTTGTTGATAGCGACAACAGTAGTATCCTTGATGGAGATATTGCCGCAGGTGCTAGGTGTGGAGTCGTTCGCCACATCATACCCGCTGCCACCAATAGCAGCGGCGCTATTAGTTTTAAGAAAATTATTGTTAACTTCCAGCGTCCCTTTACCGCTTAGGTTAAAGTTGGCGTAAGCATTGCTACTTGTATATTCGACCCGCACGCCAGGAATCGTCTCCTGTGCGGCGACGCAGGTCACTTTAGCCGTATCAGCGATATTGAGGTTGAGAGTGGTATTGGCATTAAGCGTGGTAACCGCGCCGCCCACATCAATGCCAGGAACCGCTGTAGCGGCAGCGGGGCTGCAGTTAATGCCGCCAGTGACGGTAGTGCCATATTGCCCTGACGTATCAGCCAGCACATGCAAGGTAACGTAAGTGCCCGTTTTGATGGCGATGGCGTGGTCAGGCGAAGCTTGGCCTTGACCGCCTTTAGTGTAGTTACCCGAGGTACCGTACAGCCAATCGGCTTGATCGTTAGCGGTACTGATCCACAGCTCAAGCGGGTTTTGCTGGTCTGTTGAGCCGTTTATGGTGGCGATATGGGTGTTGGGGTCTTGGGAGACGTATTTGTTCCTGTCTGCCCAAGCGCTACCATCGAGCGACCACTTGAAACCGATCTGGACGACTGGTTCCACTTTCACCAGGTTGAGTTTGGTCTGCAAAGCCGTTCCACTCAAGTTCTCAGGGCCAAAGGCTTTGTTGTTGTCCTCGACTTTAACCTCATAGATGCCGCCTGTGGGGTTAGCCGAAGCAACCACCCCGCTATACTCGGCATAGCTTGGACCGGCCGCTCCCGGGAGCCAGAGCACCGCGGCCAGTGTGTCAGTGGTGGGTAGTGGTGGCATCCCCAGCTCGTTCAGATAACCCACCGGCAGCAGGCCGCCCAGGTCGGGTTGGCGTAAGTCGCCCAAGGGCGCGGTGTAATCGCTACTGATAAAGCCGACCGCCGCAGGCACCGCGATGGTGCCGCTGGTGGCATACCCGGCGTCCACGTAAACCGGGTAAAGGTCTTTACCAGCATTGTTTTGGACCGTCCCTTTGATAGAAGGAGAACCGACAGTCGCTGTGTCAACCGCACCACCGGACTGGCCGACCCCGGAAGCCCCTGAAGTGTAGAGGGAGCCGCCATTTATGATCACGTTGCCGTTGATGCCCGGTCCCCAGGTCGTTCCAGCATTATCTGTCCCGGCGGTGGCAATCACCGTGCCACCGTTGACGACCAGGGTCGGCTTGGTGCCGCCGCCGGCTATGATACCAGCATTGACATCATAGCCAACACTTCCACCACCGTCGCCATAAACGTCCAAGAGACCACCATTAACGATGATCTGTCCACCGCCCTTAGTATTGATGCCTGATCCGGCATAAATGGTCACCGTGGCGGCATCTGACACAGTCATGGTACCGGTAAGGCCTTTTGCTCTTGTGGAACTCCCGATGCCAACGCCTCCTCTATTACTATAAATGACTCCATTGTAAGTAAGGGCATTGATCTTCAAGGTGGCCTGTTCGGAGATATCAACGTTTCCGGAAAACTCTTGACAAGGAATGCCGCCTGTGCCTATCGCGGTAGAGCCGTTATAGGTTATTGCTGTGAGCTTAGCTTGACCGCTCAAACTGAAGTCGCCAGTGAAGTTGGCACCTCCTTTAGCCTCAAGGGTTTCGGCGGTCCCGATGGCGGCTGCGCGTTCGCTCGCATAAGCCTGGATAGTCGCCGTGCCGGAAGCGCTGAAGTTGCCAGCGAAATTTCCCGATGCGTCGTTGGAAGAAGTGCCCACGCCGATTGAGGGCGCATATACTCCGCCCTTTGCGTTCACCGTCGCGTCGACGATAGAGATATTGCCGGAGTCGTTGGTTTTCAAAGTTGTGTTGGGAGCGCCGATGGCGGGGTTCCCTCTTGTTCCTCGGTTGTTGAATTCGCCGCCATTGGCGTTCAAGGTGCCCTCGCCGCTGACGTTCAGGCTGGCGGTCTTCTGCGCGTTCAGATATTCCACCCGGATACCGGCGCCAAAGGCTCCTACGCCAATGGTGGTGACGGTCGCGCCAGCCGCGATGTCGAGGTTCAGGATGGTGCTTGCGGTAAAGTTGGTGGCATCGCCGCCCACGTCGATACCGGGCAGGGAGCCGCTTTGAGGTGCGAGGTTGATGCCCGAAGGAAACTTTTGGCCCGAGTTGGTGACTACCGAGATCTTGACGGTCTTGCCACAGGGCACCGCCACGGCATGGTCTCCGTTCACCGCGGGCATGGTGGCGTCGTCGGTGGTGAGGGTGATGTCCCCGTTCACCTTTAAGATGTTGCCGCTCACACTAGCGGCGCTTGAAGGGTTCCAGCTAAAACCGACGCCAGTGCCAGGAGCGGCTCTTTGTGCCCTGCCCCCCCGCGCTTGCGCCGCCTCGGGGGCTGCCGCCGGATCGGGGTCTAGCGCTGGCTCAGGGTCCACCGCCGGATCGGCAAGTGACGTTTCCTCAGGATCCGCGGCAGGTTCGGGAGTCACGGCGGACTCAGACTCCGGCGTCACTTCGAAGTCAGCTACCGACTCGGATTCCGCCGCCGTTTCCGTTTCGCTAGCCGCGCTGGTCTGAATGGTGTCGGCGCCGGCCAGACGGCTCAGGTCGAGGCCGTTCGCGAACATCAAGCTTCCGGACAGGCAGATTATCAAGATAACAGACAAGACCAGCTTCGCCAAGGAGCGACTCCGCTTCGGGGCATTCGACGTTTTCATGACCTTCCCCCTTCTTCCTCTTCCTCATTCCACTAACCCAAAATCCTGGACTTACCAACAGTTCAGAACATAAGAAGTTAGATTATAGGTGGAGCTGACTTGAAGTTTCTTACGCTTTAGAGGCATATTCAAGGTAGTTCAGCTTAAGATTTAACCGAGTTGTTTCTGCAGGAATTTCCCGCTGCTCACGGAAGAGCGGGTGGCATGTTATACTATTATTCCTTAACCTTACTTTAACTTTTGAGAGGGAGGTAGCGATGAGGAAAAGCGAGCTTCTGAGCATCAAACAGTTCTCTGAGCTGACCGGGATCCCGGCCAGCACCCTGCGCTATTACGACAAGAACGGCATCTTCCGGCCCCAGCACAAGGACGTGAACGGCCGGCGCAGCTATCAGGTCATGCAGGCCAACGTCGCCGCCACCATTAAGTTCCTGGCTTCGGCTGACGTCCCGCTGGACCTGATCCGGCTCTACATGGCGAGGCGGGACGACCACGCTGCCAGCTACGAGCTGCTAGACCAGCAGGAATATGCCATCTCCGCGCAGATCGACAAGCTGCAGCAAGCCCGCGCGAGCGTCGCGACACTCAAGAACATGATCCATGAGAGTGATAATGTGAGCGACCTGGACGCCTTCACCATCAAGCGCCTGAACGAGCGGCACGTCGCCTTCGCCACCGTCAACCAGCCTTACAGGCCGGGCGCCTACGTGCCAGCCTTCCTCAAGGCCTGGCGGACCATGGAGAAGCAGGGTTACAAAGGAGACTTCCCGCTCGGCGGCTACACCCGCGACTTCGCCGATTTCCTCAGCCGACCCTGGTGTCCCGACCGCTTCTTCTCGCTCAACCCCCGCGGTCTGCAGCTTTTACCCGCCGGCTTGTACCTAGTCGGCTACTGCCGGGGCAACTACGGCGAGAGCGAGGGATTGCGCGAACGGCTGGAGGACTATGTCAAAGCCGAGGGACTGTCCCCGCGCGGCGGCGTCTACCGGCTCTACATCCAGAACGAGGCTACCTGCACCGACCCCGACCGTTACCTCTCCAAGATAATGATCGGGTTGCAAGCGGGCGAAGGCGAAAAGTAGAAAGGCGAGAGCTGGGACATGCCCTAGAGAGCGGGGACATGCTTGCTTGTCCCCGAAGCCAGGTCAAAGTCATATCGCGGTTCGGGGACACACAAAGTGTTTCACGCGGGAGACGTTCGGTCTCTCTGTGTCCCCGATGGTGGGGGCTGTTAGGCGAAGTAGTCTATCTTCATCGCGTGTTTGACCTCAGCCAAGGTCTGTTGGGCGACCGCGTTGGCGCGTTCGGTGCCGTCGCGGAGCATGGCCAGCACCTGGGCTTTGTCGGCGGCGAAGGTGGCGCGGCGTTCGCGGATGGGGGCGAGCAGGCCGTCCAGGACCTCGAAGAGGTAGTCCTTGACCTTGACGTCGCCGAGTCCGCCGGCTTGGTATTGTTCTTTCAGCGCGGCGACCTCGGCCACCTGGTCAGGCGCGGTGGCGAAGACGTCCAGGTAGGTGAAGACGGTATTGCCCTCGATGTGCCCCGGGTCCGCGACCTTGAGGTGGGTCGGGTCGGTGTACATGGACTTCACCTTCTTGCGCAGCGTATCAGGATCGTCGGCTAAGAAGATGGCATTATTCAAGGATTTGGACATCTTGGTGTCGTTGCCGGTGATGCCGGGGAGGCGGGCCACCTTGTCGCCGTCCGGGTAGATGCCTTCGGGCTCCTTCAGGACGTCGCAGCCGTAGATGCGGTTGAAGTCGCGCACTATCTCGCGGGTTTGCTCGATCATCGGCGCTTGGTCGGCCCCGACCGGGACCACGTCGGCCTTGCAGAAGGTGATGTCGGCGGCCTGGCTGATCGGGTAGGTGGCGAAGCCGACCGGGATGCCGGCGCCGAAGTCCTTGTCGCGCAGCTCGGATTTGACGGTGGGGTTGCGCTCGACCCGGGCGAGGGTGACCAGGTTCATGTAGTAGATAGTAAGGTCGGCGATGACGGGCACCAGCGACTGGATGAAGATGGTGGTCTTGGCCGGATCGAGGCCGACCGCGAGGTAGTCGCAAGCCACCTCGGTCACGTTGTCGCGCACTTTCTGGGGGTTCGCGAAGTTGTCGGTCAGCGCCTGGACGTCGGCGATCTCGACGAAGCAGGCGTACTCGCCGCTGTCCTGCAGGGCCACCCGGTTGCGCAGCGATCCCACGAAATGCCCGAGATGTAACTGGCCGGTCGGGCGGTCACCAGTGAGTAATGTTTTCATGTGAATAATTATGCCACGTTTGCGGAGGTGGGCTATGAGCTGGTGCTGTACATCTTAATTACTATCCTATGGTATACTCTATTAGATACCTTTTAAGGAGTCATCATGACCAGCTTCACCGTAAAGGATCTTTCGAGCAAGACCAAGAAGGTCTGCGACAGCGCCAAGTTCGACAACTTCGTGGTCATCACCAACAACGGCATACCGACCAAGATGATTATCGACATCGATGGCGCCGACCCCGAGCGCCAGGCCCGCATCTTACACCAGCTGCGCATGATGGATGTCGTCGAGCGCCTGCGCGCGGAGAGTCGGGAGATTGAGCTTAGCGCTGATGAGATCGAGGCAGAGATCGCCGCGTTCAGAGATGAGCGGTGATGATCGCTACTATTGACACGAACGTCCTGGTCTCGGGGCTCTTCGCAAAAGTGAAAGGCGCCGACACGACGCCTCCGCAGATGGTGGTGAACATGCTGGTAAACAGCCTTCTCACCCCTTGTTACAACGACGCTATCATCGCCGAGTACGCGGGCGTCCTTCATCGGCCTAAGTTCCCTTTCTCGGATGACCTGGTCGATTTCCTCGTACAAGGCATCTGCAAGGCCGGCATGGCCGTCTCCCCGCTCATCTCGAAGCGCACTTTCACCGATGAAGAGGACCGCAAGTTCTACGACGTAGCGAAAACCATCGGCTCAGTCCTCGTCACCGGCAACACCAAACACTTCCCTAAGGAGCCCTGGATCCTCACGCCCAGGGAGTTCGTCGACCGATTTCAGGGCGACGGTCGCTAACACTCGATGTATCAAGGGGACGTTTGATGTATCAAGGGGACGTTTCATTTGATACATTAGCAGACGGTTCAATCTAAGAGTAAAAACAACCTCAATGTATCAAATGAAACGTCCCCTTGATACATCGATATCCCCGCTATCATCCGTATGTTACAATGGCGAGAGGAGGGAACATGGGGATGAACGAGTTCATATCACGGCATTTCGGTCGGCCACAAGGGGTTGCGGGGTGGATGGTCTCGGCGGTGATGAACGCTCGCAACCGAGCGCTTTATGACGCGTTGATCGGCTTTCTGCCGACAAGCTCCGGAGGGCGTGTCCTCGATGTCGGCTGCGGGAACGGCCTGGTGCTGGGCCTTTTGGCAGAGAAGTTGGCAAGTGGAGCCGGTACGTCTGGCACGTCAAACGTACCTGGCGCATCTTACCACTTCAGCGGCATCGACCTGTCACGGGACATCATCGCCGCCGCCCGCCGGCGCAACCGTAAAGCCATCGCCGGTGGGAGTATGGATTTCTCCTGCCAAGACGTCGCCGACCTGGGCTTTCCCGACGCGACCTTCACTAGCGCCTTCACCATCAACACCGTCTACTTCTGGCCCGACCTCTCCCGCCCTCTGCACGAGATCCACCGCGTCCTCGAACCCGGTGGCCATTTCCTCAACGTCCTCTACACCAACGCGGAACTCGCAACTCACCCACACACCCGCACCGGCTACGCTTTCTACGAGCCGGACGAGCTGCTTGATACCACTGCCCAAGTGGGTTTCAAATGCAAGATAATACCCCTCCTTGACGGCCGCGCTTACTCCGTCTTCGCGACTAAGGTGTAACAGGGGGATGTAACAAAGGGACGTTTCATTTGATACATTGAGTTTATTCTCCCCTTAAGTTGAACCGTCTGCCAATGTATCAAATGAAACGTCCCTTTGTTACATCAAGGCAGCAGGCCGAGCTGTTCGGCGGCGGTCTTGAGGCCGATCAGGATGAGGATGATGCCGCCGGCGAGTTCGGCGCGGGATTTGTAGCGCTCGCCGAAGAGGTTGCCGAGTTTGAGGCCACCGGCCGAGAGGACGGCGGTGACCAGGCCGATCGTGAGCACCGACCAGCCGATCGCCACATCGGGCAGGAGTGCGAAAGAGATGCCGACGGCGAAGGCGTCGATGCTCGTGGCTACCGCGAGCGGGGCCAGGCTACGCGGTCCGAAGCTCGCATCCTCCTCCTCGACTTTGCCCGCCAGCGCCTCGCGGATCATGTTAGCGCCGATCAGCACCAGGAGGGCGAAGGCGATCCAGCCGCCCACCGCGCTCACGTAGACCGCGAAGAGGTCGGCCAAGAAATAGCCCAGAAGCGGCATCAGCGCCTGGAACCCGCCGAACCAGAGCGCCACCGCCACGAAATCGCGCACCCGCAGCCGTCGCGTGGCCAACCCCTTGCCGAGCGACACCGCGAAGGCGTCGGCGGCCAGGCTGAGGGCGATCAGGAATGTCTCGAGCAGGTTCATCATGATTATTCTTCTTGGAACAGGATAGCTTGATTCGGTTTAGAGTGAGATGCTGTAAGTGTTCCCTTTGCGGTATACTTATTTTTAATGGATCATGAGAAAAGTATACCGCAAGCGGAATACTTAAGCACCGCCGATACGGCGACCGTGCTCGGCATCTCGGTGCGGCGGGTTCGCGCGCTGATCGGCGCCGGCGAGCTGAAGGCGACCCGGCTGGGAGGCAACTGGCTGGTCGACCCCGATTCGGTGCGCACGCGACTCGGCAGACCCAAACTGAACGGCCGGCCACGCTACGGGGTAAAGGATTCCGGCGAGCTACGTGACTACACCCTGATGTGCCGCGAGCAGCCGGTGCTGGACTTCGTTTATGACGCCGCGCATCGCCGGGTGGGTGAGATCGGCGAGATCCATGACCTGCGTTATGCCCCACTCGGCGCACTCAACTGGCGGGGCCAGCCGCATCTCGCCAACTTCCGCGAATGGATGGCCGCACGCTGCATGCCGAAAGCCCGGCCCCATCTCCTTCGGATGCTCGGCCAGCTTGGCCTCACGGATCCGGCCGACCTGCTCTTCAGTTCCTATGGCCTCAACCTCTCCGATCAGTTCTGGTTCCGCCCCGTTGGTGCTGGCCTCAGCTGGCAGGAGTTGAATTTCTTCGATAATCCCTACACTGACCAGTTCGGCCGCCAGGTCGCCGGCATCCCCCCCGAACATCTTCACAATGCGGCCGCTGGCCGCGCCCTTCCCGGCCGTTCGCCCAGTCCCGCTACCGGCGGGAATCTGAGCAAATGGTGGCAGTTGCGCGAAGGCCGAAGCTACCTCTACAAGGGCGGTGACGTGCTCAGACGGGAACCTTACAACGAGTACCTGAGCACGCTCCTTTACGAACGGTTGCTCGAACCGGGGGATTATGTCCCTTACACCATCGAAGAGATCGACGGACAGGCTTTCTCGGTCTGCCCTTGCTTCATCGACCCTTCGACCGAACTCGTGACCATGGCTGACGTCATGGCCCGTTTCGGTGGAATGGCCCAGCGCGACCTTTATGCCGCCTATCTCGAAGCTTGCCAGAAGCTCGGCGTTCCCCACGCTGAACGCCAGTTGGCCAAGATGCTCGTCTGCGACTTCCTCACCGCGAACATCGACCGGCACTCCCGCAACCTCGGCCTGATCCGCGATTTGGACAGCCTCTCCTTTACTCGCGTCGCTCCCCTCTTCGACAACGGCCGCGGCTTCTTCTTCCAGGCCAACCAGATCGAGAGCTTGACCGACCGCCTCTACTTCTACCAGGCCCAACCCTTCTCGGAATACCCCAGCACGCAGATGAGCTACGTGGATGATTATTCTTGGTATGACCCCACCACCCTCGATGGTTTCGCTGATGTGATCGTCGAGACCCTCTGCCGAAACCCGCTCATGCCCGAGGCTCTCGCCTCCGCCATGGCCGTACAGTGGGATTTACGCGTCTCCCGCGTCAATGAATACGCCCGCGAACGCAGCCCCCTTACCATCGCGGTTTGAGCTGGCTTCAAATCCGCCGCTGCGCTTTCCCAACAAATGATTCTCTGGTTGGGTGGCCGGCGCGTGCGACGAATCCGCTATACTCCTTGGATGAGGGGACGCGAGCGTCGACATGACCGTCGAAGCGACCGCGCCTCTGTATCGACAATCGGTTGAGGGGAGAGAACCATGCCAGCTTTTGCCAATCCTTTCGAGGGACAACATCCGCAGAAGATGGAGACCGAGGACCTGATCCAGGCCCTGCGCATCGACATCGCGAGCGAACTCGAGGCGATGTTCCTGTATGACGCGCACAGCCGCGCCACCACGGATCCGCTGGTCAAGAAGACCTTTGAGGAGATCCGCGACGAGGAGCGCGAACACATGGGTGAGCTGATCGCCTGCCTGCGCCACGTCGCGCCGGGCGAGACCGACCTCATGCTCGAAGGCCAGGGCGAGGTGATGGAGAAAGCCGAGGCCATGGGCGTCGACTTCAAGGCGCTCGGGGTCAAGTAAGCGGATCGCCGCGCTTGATCCTAATCCGGCAAAGGTCCAGCTCACGGGCAGCACTGTCCGTGAGCTGAATTGAAACATCAATAAACGCCAAGGTAATCGACTACAAAAAAATGGCGAGGAACTTTCCCCGCCTAAGGTGGACCCGGGTTACCGAACCAGTCCAACTGGGAGAATTGTACTTTCTTCTACTCCCTTTGTCAAACCCGCAGATGCAATGCAAAAAAACACGCGCTATATGGCAAACGATAAGCTTGAACTTAGGCAATTTTTGCACAAGTTGCCTCTTAGCTCGCTTTATGAATTTCCGAGGTCGCCGTCTCTGCCAGCATGTTCAACACCAACTCGGTGTTTGTCATGTTATCCCGCAAGCTCTCTTTCCTCAGGCCCTTATGTGCCTTGTATTCTTGTACGCTTTTGCCTGACCATTCCTTCGTCATCAGGTTTGTGAGTATCGCGTATTCCAGTTCGTCTTCGATTCCGGATTTATCCCACTCGTCCGTCAAGTCCTTACGAATCTGGATGGATTGCAGACGCGGGTTGATCCAATCATCACTATAGCCAAGGGCTCTGTACTCCTTCATGGCGCGCTCAATCGTGAGCTCGGGATCCTGGATCTCGTTTAGCCTGTCATTGCCAACCTCTGCAAGCCACACTTTGAAGGGCTCGGCCTTCTTGCTGGGAATTGGCTGGATGATACGCAGAAGCTGCTTGGGAGTAGCAACGTCTGTCATACGCATCTTGCCATCTGCGGCTGGCATTTTCAACTGGTAACAATTTGTTACCAGTTCATTGCCTTCCTCGCGCAAACGCTCTTTTAAGACTTTCCAATATTTGCGGCCCCTTGATAATCATTATCCGTCAGGACCGCAACTGCATCCACTATGGACACATAATACTCCCCCGCCTCGGCATCCCAAACCGTGCGTATCTGCCGCCCGTCAAAAAGGCGATTGCTGATCTGATTTGTCGAATCTCTCTTTTCCATCCCTCCATAATAGCGAACATCTGTTCTCTTGTCAAATGCCCATTCTGATCAAGCCAGTTTATAATAATGACCAGTAGATCTACCAAGCTGTAGAAGCTATTGCGAGACCTCCAACGATGGCGGTCTCAGTTTTTCCGACGCAGCGTTCCCGCTCTTCGTAATCGTGTTCCCGCTTTCTTGGAACAGTGTTCCTAAACGGCTAGAGGCACCGTCGACAATCCGTGGAATTTCCGTCGGCAATATGGGGAATTTCGAATCGGCAAAATGCGGAATTCCCGCCTGATAATAACAGCCCCCGTTTGTCATTGCGAGGAGCCAAAAGCGACGCGGCAATCCAGTAGGGGCGACATCCTGTCGCCCGCCGATTTCACAAAACAGAGCCGCCAACACCGTAGGGGAGGATATCATCCTCCCGCAGGAGCATACTGGTAAAAGCCCATCTTCCGGTCAAACCAAAGAAACCGTTCCCGCTTCCCGGAACCACGTTCCCATTTTCCGGAACACTGTTCCCGCTTTCTTGGAAATGCGATCTTAAACATGTGAAGACACCGACGCGACTAGCTGATGATTTCCCAGTAACCTTTTGTATCCGAGCCTATGCGTTTTATCTGTTTTTTGTCTTTTAAGGATTTGATTCGCTTAGCGATAGTCTTGCGACTAACGCCTAAAGAGCCAGCCATCTGATTTTGAGTGATGCCAGGCTTCTCTGCAATAAGAGAAAGAACCGCTCTATCTTCCTCTGTAACCTTCTCTGACACGGCCTCTGTCACCTTATCGGTTACAGAGGTTCCCAAAGAGGTGACAGAGACGGTTGCATCGTCTTTTGCCAGCTCCGGCCGATAAAAGATAGCGGTAAACCCTACGCTGCCACAATCAAAGGCATACCTGACACCAGCAGCGACGCACTCCATGGCGATTTTCTTGAGGCCGGTACCGAAGCTCTCAATATCCTTTGAATAATACATAGTCTCGGCAAGTAGCGGATTCCTGCGAATGGTACGACCGCGCCCCTCTATGAAGTCTTGCGGCGTATATTCATCCGGGAACTTACCGGGGTTATGGTACCAATCCATGATAGCGTGTGTTGCACCGCGAACATTTATCGCAGAAGCCCAAACAATAGCATCTTGAATGATCAATTTCTTTTTAACAAGCAAAATGGCTCCGCTACTGCAGAGCCATTAGAATTTGCACCAACGGGACACTCCTTTGGCTGCGAATACTCACCGCCCGATCACTCCGTCGCTAACGTCATAGTAAAGTGCCTGCAGGACATCGATCATGAAGTCCGATAGGCATCCCAGGCTGTTTTCGACTTAGGCCCGAGCAAAGTCTCAATTTCCTCGCGTTTCAAGCCTTCATAGTACAGCGACTCGATGACACTCGTAGTGATACCAAGCAGATCTACCAAGTTGTAGAAACTATCGCGAGGCCGCAGGCGATGGCGGCCTCAGTTTTTCTGACCGAGCGTTCCCGTTCCTTGGAATCACGTTCCCGTTTCTGGAACGCTGTTCCTGCTTTTTTGGTACAGCGTTCCCAAACAAATAGAGATACTGCCTTCTTTTTGAACTACTCGAATTTTTCGAATAGTTGTCCTTCAGCCTCCCCCGCCACAGCAGCTATATTTTGACCGTTATTCGGCTGCATCTGCATTCTCGCTTGCTTGTAGTCTTTTATCAAAATCTGACAGAATTTTCTGGGTCTTATTGAACTCGTCATATTCCGCAACGGCTATCTTGTCTGCCTGTTGTTTGGAAATCCTACCCTTATCGGGTAGAATCCTAAAACGCCTGAATTCCAAAAACTCGTTTACGCTATCTGCGAACTCTTGCATGGTAAAAGTATTTTCGTCTTCAACTAAGTCCTCGATATAATCGAAGAATCCGGATACGGCGCGTTCAAGTCTGCGAAGCTGTTGTCCATCCAGGTAATTTTTTGCGATAGTGACATCGGATCTTAATATGCGCCCGTCTGGCGAGTGTTTCCATGTTTTGAGCCCCATATTGGGTTCGTTTTTATCCGCTGATGTACTTATAATCTCCGGAGCAGTTTTTCCGGTAATCGCATAATGGAATTTATTTTGCACCATTGCGAAAAACTCATGGGTAACAGGTGAATTGCGGTCATAGTCAATGCTGCATTCTTGGAATATGTCCGTTATCTGCTGGTATATGCGTCGTTCACTGGCACGAATCGAGCGAATACGCTCGAGCAACTCGCGGAAGTAATCTTTGCCCAGCAGGGTCTTGCCTTGAGCCAGTCGCTCGTCATCTAACGCAAAACCCTTCTGCATGTATTCTTTGAGCACGCCCGTCGCCCATTTTCTAAAGGCCGTTGCACGCAGCGAGTTCACACGATATCCGACAGAGATGATGGCATCCAGATTATAGAACTTAGTATCATACGTTTTGCCATCTTCTGCAGTATGTGCAAAATTTGCACATACTTGATTTTCCTGTAATTCACCAGATTCAAAAATGTTCTTTAGGTGCTTGGTAATGACAGAGCGATCAACATCAAATAACTCTGCCAAACGTTTTTGTGACAGCCAAAGGGTTTCTCCAGAATAAAGGACTTCAATCCTTACATCCCCGTTTGCGGATGAGAATAAAACAACGTCTTGGGACATCATGCTTTGCTCTATTGCGGCTTGTCGTTGATTAGTCATGTTGTTCTCTCATTTCGTCTTCTAATAATAGCGAACATCTGTTCTCTTGTCAAATGCCCATTCTGATCAAGACGGTTATGTTGAGCTTGTTGATGAGAACGCTGGATCCGGGATAGCAATAGCTCGAGTCCTGATCATATTCATAAGAATAATCACTCATCAGCTGGCGGCAGGTTGACGGTATTGGGCGATGAGGCGTTTTCGGACAGATTCGTAAGTGGCTTGGCCACTGAGGATGGAGCGGAGGTCGTCTTTTTCTTTCTCTTTGAGAGGCAAGCCTTCAATAGCTAAGGTCGCGTTGACCTCGCCCACTAGATGTTCGATTTCTTGCTGACTCATTCGTTGGCCTCTTCGCTTACTGGTTCATATTATAGCGCGCTAAGAGGGTGTTTTCGATAGACGGCAGTTTCAGAGACCAAGTTGCTTCGCGCCATCTTCGCTCAAGGCAAAACGTTTGGGTCTGAGCGAGATCGGTTCGGCCAGGCCGCAGGCTTCGAGCCCAGCGAGGTATTTACGCGCGGTTTGCGCGCCAACCTGCAGGGTTTCGGCAACTTCTAGGGCGGACACGCCGGGATAAGCGGAAAAGAGGCCGTCCTGGGCCAGGAGGTAAAGAGCGTCTTTCGCGTGCGAGTCAAGAGCAGCGCGAGCGCCGATCCTTTGCTGAGCATCTTTTAGCGCCTTTTGCTTAGACAAGAGATTGTCCAGCAGGGTGCTTTGCGCAAGTCTAAGCAAGGTGAGCATCTGGAAGATGAAGACAGTCGCGTCCGCATGGTTGAGCGGATCCTCGGTTTCCTCGAAAGCGGCGTAATAGGCCGCCTTGTGCTCGGCGATCGTGCGCGACAAGGACAACACGGTAGGCAGCGAGAGGGACTCATTCAGGAAGACCGAGAGCAAGTAGCGGCCAGTGCGACCGTTCCCATCGTAGAAAGGGTGGGCGTATTCGAAGATGAAATGCGAAAGAGCGGCGCTATAGAGTTGCGGTATCGACTCGTCCTTGGTCAGCGCAAGCATTCCCTCTATCACCTCGATGATACGCTGTTCCGGAAAGACACCGGCATGGAGCGTCTTCGCCGCGCTGACGACCTCTACTGAACCAGCCCGGAAGATTTTCCCATCTGGGCGGTCATTTTCCGCAATCTCTCCGGCAGTCACCTGATCATAGATCGCACGGATGTCCCGGGCGGTCTCGGGGTAGACGCCTTGCTGGTCGGTCAGGCCCAGATAGAGCGCTGCGAACTCCACGAAACGTTTTTGCCCGAGCGTGCGCTGCTCCCGCTTTGCCTCCTGTACGTTCCGCAAGGCTTCGGCGATCTCCCTGCGTGTGCTGCGAACACCCTCGATCTCATTCGAGTAGAAGATCTCAGCGTTGATCAGATCATGCAGATAGGCCCGCTGCGCGACCTGCGGAAGCTCCTGCCAGACCCGGGACACCGTCCGCTCGCTACGCAAGGTCTTCTCTGAAAGCAAGGCGAGTTCGGGCGTGACCAGGAAGAAAAGCTCCCCGGCTTCCAAGATGATGCCCGTACGAACCGAGGACTCGCTCACGAGCCGCTCGGCGGCAAGCCGTTCAAGATCCGCATAGCGGTCTGCTGAACTGTTCTGATGGAATAGCTTCGCGAGGGTTTGATAAGGCATTATATTTTAAATTCCTTGATTTTTAACATTTATCGCTTTCATTATAGCTCACTAATTACAAATTCACTGGTTTTTACAATTAGTATCCTGATTCAGGGACGATTAGTTGTAAAAAACAGCGATTTTTAATGATTCTCGAACTCCTACGCATTTCCGCATACATGCGACTGATTTTTTTCTGCTTCCAAATGAAAGAACCGCCCAGACACTGGTGTTTTATCTTATACACACTAATACCCTACAGAAATATTTCAAACATCCCACCATTAGAATCTAAACAGACAGAAACCACATGTCTTCTTCAATCAAAGTCAGGACAGGAGGGAAGCTGTGGACAGGAAAATTGACTCGCTGCGCAGTCGCCGATCATCGGCGGCTTTGCACTACTCCCTTGACCGGCGCCAAAAGACGCCGCCCACCCAGGACAGCCAAGACCACCTCTCCAGCGGGGCCACTCGCACTCTATACAAAGACAGGAGCGCCAGGTACAGGAAAGCAGCCCTCGCCGCCCGTCTTCGCCGCTCCCTGCAGACAGGCCCACAGCAAGCGCTCTCTGTCCTTGGCATGAGTATCAACCGCAGCTCCTTGATGTGCGTCGTCGCGCTCGTCGTCTTCACCCTGGCTTTGGCCGCAGGGCCGGCCTTGGCTGCCCTTGGTCGCGCCGGGGGTAGCGCTTCCCACCTGCCGCTCGCCTTCGCCGCCAGCCCCTTCAAGGGCGCCGGTTTCAAACTCGAGGCCGCGTCGGGAAGCCCCGACCCCACCGACAGCGCCAACGTCGAGGTCAAGCGCAACGGCAGCGACACCGGCGTCCTCGTCATCAAGAAATCCGGCAGCTATACCATCACCACCGCGAACGACGATCCCAACTGGTCATATAGCGGCGGCACGGCCTCGCCCGACCACGCGATTGCCATCGCGTCCGGCGCGAGCGTCAGCCTCAAGGTCGTCGCGGACAGCGCCGGGAGCAAGGGGACGAGTGCGACTGGGGGCCTCGCGCTCAAGCCGACCACGACCGCGGTCCCCGCCATCGACCTTTCCGACAAGGCCAAGCTCGTCCTCGAGGTCAGCGGAAGCGCTACCACGCTCACCGCCTGGGGCTATCGCACCGACATCGAGACCGTCAGCTCCCGCGCCGGCATCCACGTCCCCCCTACGGCGGAGCTCACCGTCAAGGGCGAAGGCACGCTAAAAGCTAAGAACGGGATCAGCAAAGAGCAGACCAAGAAACCTGGCAAGCCTTATCAGGCCGACTCAGGCCAAGCCGCCGCCATCGGGGGAGCCGCCTCCGAGACCTCCGGCAGGATCACCTTCACCGGTTCGGTCACGGTTTGGGCGGAGAATTCTGTCTGGCAGTCCGACTCGAAGTCCGCTCCACGCTATCCGGGCGCGGCCATCATCGGCGGCGGCGCCTGGGCGAACGCCACCGAGATCAACATCCTTGAACACGCCAGCGTGTTCGCAAAAGCCAATAACTGTGGAAATTATCCCGGCGCTGCCATCGGTTCTGGCTCTAGCGCCTCCGGCACCGAGAACGATGCCGGGTCTAAACTCGACACGATTTATCCTGACAGCCGGGTCAACGACGCCGGCACCATCACCATCGACACCGATGGCGTGGTGCTGGTGAAAAGCGGTAATCAGGGCGACGGCCCTGGTTTGACACCTGCCGGCGCTGCCATCGGCACCGGCGCGACCCAGAACGGCAATCGCGAATCCAGAGGTACCATCAACATCAAGAGCGGCACCATCTACGCCAAGACCCTACCGAACACAGAGTCCCTACCTGGGAACAAATTCCAAGGCGGGAGTTCCGCCGCCATCGGCTCCGGTGCCTCCAGCAACGCCGGTGCCACCTACAACATGGACATCAACATCTCAGGCGGCACCGTCATCGCCCTTGGTGCCTGGGGTAGGGACAGCGGCGCCGAGGACGCTGCCGCGATCGGCCGGGGCAGCTCCGCCCAGGCGACCACCGTCAAGGGCAAGACCACCATCAGCGGCGGCAGCGTCTTCGCCCTCGGGCAATACGGGACCGGCAGCTCCTCCGGCTCCGGCACCCTCCACTCCATCGCCCCTGAGCCGGTCGCCGCCGATGGCAGCACCGCCGTCTATCCCGCCTTCGTCCCCCAGGACGGCTTCGGCGTAAGCGGCGCCTTGACGATACCGCGCAAGTCCACTACACCGAGCCTTGCCGCAGACTATCCGCTACCCCTGATCAACCTTAGCTCCAACACCCTGGGTGACGCTATCCCTTACGCGATGGCACCTTACTTTAACCCCCAAGCCCCCACTTCTGACAAGATCGCCGCCATCGCCTGGCTGCCTGGCGCCACTACCGGCCAAGTTTATACGCTCGGTAATGCTTCCACCACAGACCGCCATGGCTACATCATCGGCGCGACCGTCAAGGTGACGGTGCAGCCGATCAAGCCGGGCTTCTCAGCCACCCGCCCGATCACCAGGGCCACTGCCACTCAAGACCTGAACCATTTCAGCGCGGCAAGCATCGGCCTCTCCTACAAATCCGCTAACCAGGACGTGTCCTCATCTGACGTAATCGGTCTTTCTGAAGACGGCCCCGGTGTGCTCACCATCAAGAAACCCGGAAGCTACACCATCAAGACCTCCGAGGGCTGGGCGAGCGCCTGGAGCGCCTCCGGGGGCGCGACTGCCATGCAGGCGAAGACCGGCTTGAAAAACGCCAATGACCATGCCGTCAAGATCACCTCTGGCGTCAAGGTCAATCTGCGCGCCGAGTTCAGCACAGACAAGACCGCCCTGTCCCTTATTCCGTCCAGCGCGCCGGCCCCTGGCATCGACGTCGGTGGCTTCGCAGCGCAGCCGCAGGCGAGCACCAAGCTCACCCTCGAAGTGGCGAAGCCGGGCTTCTCGACCACCAGCCCGACCCTTATCACCGGCAGCACGAACAGCGGTTATGCTGGCATCAGCGTGAACGCCCCGGCCGCGCTCGTGGTCCAGGGCGACGGCATCCTGCAAAGCTCAGCCCAGCTAAGTGCCGCCGCCATCGGCGGGGCCAGCGCCTATCCCGAAAGCGACATCGCCACTGGGACGGCGACCACTTTCCAGCCCGGCGACCTCACCTTCAAAGGGTCGGTCACCGTCAACGCAAGCACAGGTGGTCCCCAATCCGCCAACACCGCGGCCACCATCGGGGCTGGTGTTCCGGCGAACAACCAGCAGACCCTCGGCGGCTCCATCAAGATCCTCGAACAGGCAAACCTAGTCGCGGACAACAACAGCCCAGGGCTGATCGGCGCGGCAATCGGCGGCGCTACCTATCGCAGTCACCCCAACCAAGACTTCGGGAGCATCCTGATCGACACCACCGGCTACGTCGTTGCCCGGGTGAACAAGGGCCAGGCGGCGGCCATCGGCGGCGCCTCGAACGACCAATCAGCCGAGACTAAGGGGCACATCGAGATCAAGAACGGGACGGTGCTCGCGAGTACCGTGGCCAACGTTGGCGGTGCTGCTGCAGCCATCGGTGCTGGAAGCATAATACCCTCCGCCCCCTTGAAGAATCCTTACACTTACGCTATCGACACCACCATCTCCGGCGGCATCGTAGTCGCCTACAACCCACAGACGAGTGGCCCTAGGGGAGTCGGAATCGGCGCCGCACGTAATGACGCCCTCAATGGCGTCACCAAAGTCACCGGCAAGACCGTCATCACTGGCGGTAACGTCTACGCTTGCGGCTGGCGTTATGACAAAGGCGAGGTCGGCCCCAACTCGCTCGGCCAACAGACCCCGGATGGCAGTTCCGGTACCGCTTTCGCAGGCCCCACTGACGGCGATGGTAATCTAGTTTATCCCGTCTATGTCCCTGCGAGTCTGTCCGTGAATAATCAAGTTAAGTCCACTGATGGCCTCAGCTTCCAGGTGGGCGCTGCCAAGGCGCAAGCGAGTGATGGCGTCGCCCAAGGCCAGGCCAATCTGCTTCCTGGTATCCCGACTGCTTTCCAAGACCTTTTCACGCCCCCCTTAGATGTGAACCTTGATGCTGGCTACAGCGCGGTACTTTGGCTTCCGGCTGACGGAGCAGGTATCGCTGCCCCCGGCAGCCTCACTGCCTTCGTGGTCAAAGACGCGAGCGGAAACGCCGCCCTTGGCGGAGACCCGGGCTTCGTCGCCAATGTCCGCGCCTCCTATGACCCCGACCCGAAAAAGACCGAAGGGGGAAACAAAGGTGCTGTTTGCGACAACATCCTTTGCTTCTATACCCAAGCGGTTGGCTTCGCTCTCGGTTTCCTCTGGTACCCGAGAGCAAACGCCCAGGCCGACGCCACGCGTAAGGTCCTCAAAGTCACCGGCGACCTCGTCCTCACCACTTACAACAGCGATAACAGTTGGATCTATAGTAACGGCCAGGCCAATTCGGCGCATGCCATCGAGATCACCGGCGCCCAGGTCAACCTGACCATCGTCAAGGACAAAACCGCCAGCACGGGCGGAACGGTCGCCACCGGCGGCGTCAACCTGATGCCGACTGTGGCCAACGTCGCCGCTGGCTTCCCCGGCCTCGAGCTCCTGAACGGCGCCCAGCTCTCACTCCATCTCGCCGAGGGCGCTCAGCTCAGGGCCACGGGCTACGCCGGTAAACCCGGCGTCCACGTGGCCGACCCCGCCAGTTTGAGCGTGAACGCGGCAGACGACGCCGCGACCCTCACGGCGACCGGCTCCGGGGGTGCTGCCGGCATCGGCACCGGCGTCGGCGAGACCACCAAGAGCGGCACCCTCAGCTTCAACGGCGGCACCGTGGTCGCCACCGGCTCCTCCGACGGCGTCTCCAGCGGTGCCGGCATCGGCTCCGGAGTCGCCGCATTCGCTACCCCTACGGTCTCAGTCGGGCCCATCACCGTAAACGGCGGCCAGATCCTGGCCCGTTCGGTCGCCGCCACCCATACCGGAGCCGGCGTCGGTTCCGGCGCCGCCCTAAGCCCCAACCTCGGCACCCCCAAGCAGCCCGGTGACATCGTCTACCCCGGCTTCCTCGAGAGCGTCACGGTCAACGGCGGCACCCTCGTCGCCTGGGCTGGGGACGTCTCCACTACTGCCGGCGTCTCCGGCGCCGGCGTCGGTACTGGGGGCATGGCGAGTTATCCTTATCCAGCAGATGCTAAGCCGACGATGCCTAAGCAGCGCTTCCTAGTAAACGGCGGCACCCTGATCGCCCGGGGCGGCCTAACGCCCGCTGTTACCATGAACCCCATACCCAACGGCGCCGGCATCGGCTATGGCGGGAACCTGTCCGGAAGCATGCTCTTCGACACTGGGCCGATGGTGCAGAACGGTGGCCGGGTGATCGCCTGGACGGAGGTGTCCGATAGCAAGACCTATGGCATCATGGCTGTGCCTTATCAGATCAGCGGAGGCAGTCTCTACGCTTCGAACGGCAACGTCAAGGGTCTCTCCGTTTATGACTTCAAGGTGACTGATGGCGCGAGTAAGGCCCGGGTTTATCCGGTCTATCTGCCCGAGACCCTGGCCTCGAGCGGAGAGGTTCGTTTCGCCGCCGCTGGCACGATCCCGGCAGGCGGCCTGGCCCAGGACTACCTGGCGCCGCTGGCCGACTTGACTGACCCGACTCTGGGCGGTCAGAGCGGGCTTAGCGCCCTCGGTCCGGCTTTGAGCGCGGCCGGGATCACCCTGCCGAGCTACACCAACGACCCGCTTGCCGCCCTGGTCTGGCTGCCTGGACAGCCTAATGATCCGTCACGGTCGTCGTACGCGCTCACCTACACGGACATCGAACTCACCGCAGCGCCGGACGAGAACGCCCTGGTCGCGAACGTGATTGATAGTGGTCTCCTCTATGACGGCGGACGCAATGACAGCGCGCTCAAGACCTCGCTCAATCTCGTGCGCGAGAACTGGCTCAGCCTGGCCGGGCCGGACTTCACCAAACCAATCGACCTCAACGTAAGCCAATATGGCCTCACCCAGACCTCCCAGAACCTCACGATCGCGACCAGCAACCCGACCGGCTACCAGCTGAGCTTGCAGACGACCGGGGCGGGCCCGAGCCTGGAAGCGATCGATCCCACGCACGCCGGCAAGGCTTTCCAACCCTCCGCCGCCGGATCCTCCCTTGCGGCGGACAGCTGGGGTTATGGGCTCACCCAAGCCCCGCTGAACAGCGGCTACGGAACGTCTGCGGAGAAGCTATCGGCCTGGGCGCAGCCTTCGAGCACCGCGCCGGTCACCCTGTCCTACCCTCATGCCAGCCCGAACTCCCAAGCCCCCCGCAAACACTCCCTCTGGACCGGGGTCAACCTGGCGGATCTGCCCCCCGACGCCTACACCGGCAAGGTCCTCCTGACGGCGACGGTGGCCCCATGATCCGCCGCCTGGCGCTGCGCCGCCCGCCCCCGCGCATCTTCCGCAAGCCCCGGGACAACGTGGTCCTTAAAACGGGGACACCCACCCACCTATCGGGGACACCGAGCAGGCGGAGCCTGCAAGGGAATCTTAAATAGCCTTGGCAAAGGCCACTTGTCAGTCAGCGGTAGTCAGGCTATTTAAGGTGTCCCCGTACCGAAAGCATATCAACCATTACGAAAGGCAAGACCATGAAAGCAACAACCAGAACAATGCGCGCCCTCGCCAGCGTCGGGCTCACCCTGGTCCTGGCCAGCTCGGCGCTCTTCCTGGCCGCACCGCCGCAGATGGCGCATGCGGCGACGCCTGCGGCCACGTCGCAGGAGAAGACCGTGACAGTCACCGTTGGATCCTTCCTGAGCCTCAGCGGCGGCGGCGATGTCTCCGCGACACTGACGCCCTCAAACGGCACCGCTTCCACTAAGGAAGCTGCAAGCGCCTTCCTCGTCAATACCAACAACCCTGGTGGCTACCACTTGGCCGCCCAGGTCAAAGGCAGCAGTAACGCCATGACTGGCACTAGCCCCAACGCAGACACCTTGGCCGCGACCGCTGATTCCACTACCACGGGCGACGGACCCGCCCTGACCGGGCAGAACAAGGGAGCTTGGGGCTATCGCGTCAACAAGGCCAATTCCGCCCCTACCAGCGGCGCTTGGCTGGCGATGCCAGCTTCGAGCACGACTCCGACCCAATACACCAGCGGTTCCTACAAAGCCGGTTCGACCGACATCGCGGCGGCCGACATCGCCGATCTGAACTCCTCGGCCGGCCCGGTCGCTTCTGAGCCCACCACGGTCCAATACGGCTTCACTGCCTCACCGACCCTGGCTGCGGATGCGTACACGGCAACGGTGACCTACACCTTGGTCCCCAACGTGTAGCCGTTCCCACTCCGCTGTTTCCTGCCGGTCGGGCTGGCCCCTGACTTCCGGTCCGACCGGCAGAGCAGATAGCCATGTCGTCGATTGTTATTGTTATTAACCTGATCAGAAAGGAAAAGACCATGACACAGGTTAAAAGTAAAGTCTTAGGCATCGTCCTGAGCATCGGCCTCGCCAGCTCCATGCTGTTCCTGGCTGCCCCACCGAAAGCCGCGCATGCGGCGAATCCGACGGTGGCCACGCCGATCACGCTGAAGGTCGCGGAGGCGCTCAGCCTGACTGGCGGTGACACCAGCGCGATTGACTTCGGCACCCTCACTCCGGCTGGCAGCACGCTTAAAGTCGGCACGAAAACCGGTGCCGAAATGCAGGTCGTTTCGAATGCTACCGCTGGTTATAAGCTCACCGCGTCGGGCGAGACTTTGACCGGCGCGCTACCGCAAACTGGCACGAAGAATTCCATCGCTACCACCGCGACTGGCAAGGTTGCCGGTGCGAGCAAGGCTCTTTCCGCCGCAAGTCTCGAGAAGAACACCTGGGGCATCGCGCTGAGCGATAAGCGCACCACGGCCAGCCAGACCGCTGAGTTTACCGGTGACTGGCTCGCTCCGACCAGTGCTGGTATTGAACTCGCGAATACGAGCGCTCCGGCGGGCGTGAACGGCGACTTCTACACCATCGGTTACGGCGCCGCCATCGACGGCTCGCAGCCGCATGACACCTACACCACAAGGGTCACCTACACCCTGGTCGCCAACAGCTAAGGCATGGCAACGGGGACGGTGTTGATTGTCCTGCCCTCGTCATTACCCGGATAAACCGGGCAATGACGAGGAGGGGCATCCTCCCAAGAGGCCGGGGCTCACGCCCCGGCCTCTCTTCTTTAGCAGGGAAGGAACAATCGCTCCCGCCTAAGACTCACTACAATAAAAACCATGCCCACCTCCCCTGCCAAACGCCGCGCCATCCTCTTTTTGATCTGCGCCAGCTCTTTCATGAACTCCTTCATGACCAACTCGGTCAACCTGGCCATCCCGGCGATGTCGGCGGAGTTCTCCATGACCGCGACCGACGCCGGCTGGGTGGTGAGCGCCTTCCTCTTGGCCATGGCCGCCCTCTGCGTGCCCTTCGGCCGCATCTCCGACCTGACCAACCGACGGGTGGTCTACCTGGCCGGCCTGGCCGCCTTCGCCGTCACCTCACTGGCCACGGTCTTCGCCTGGTCTGCAGCGGTTCTTTTGGCCTGCCGCGTGCTCAGCGGCGTCTCGGCCGCCCTGGTCTTCTCCTCCAACACCCCCATCCTGCTCGCCGCCTACCCCCGCGAGCAGATGGGCCGCGCCCTCGGCTACATGGTGACCGGCGTCTACCTGGGGCTGGCCTCGGGGCCGGTCTTCGGCGGCTTGCTCACCGGCGCCCTGGGCTGGACCTCCATCTTCATCCTCTGCGCGGTCTGCGAGGCTGCCTTTTTCCTGCTCGCCCTCGTCGTGGTGCCCCGACATAACCAAGAACAGGCCCCTGGCCCAGACGCCAGTGCGAACGTCCATGGCCTGGGCCGCTTCGACCCCCTCGGCTCGCTCCTCTTGGTCGTGGGCATCGCCCTGCTGATGATCGCCTTTTCCACCTTCACCCAGGCCTGGTACTGCAAGCTCTTACTGGTGGTCGCTCTGCTCATCCTCGTCGCCTTCGTCCTGGTCGAGCTGCATAGCCAAAGCCCGGTGCTCAAGATCGACCTCTTCCTGCACAATAAGAACTACGCCTGTTCCAATTTTGCCACCCTGCTCAACTACGGCGCCACCTTCGGCCTCACCTACCTGATGAGCAACTACCTCCAGGTAGTACAGGGCTTCCCCACCAGCCTGGCCGGCCTCATCCTGATTGCCCAGCCCATCTGTATGGCCCTGGTCTCGCCCTTCGTCGGGCATCTGACCGAGCGGCGCTCACCCTACCTCCTGGCCACCGCAGGCATGGTCATCTGCGCCCTCTCCATCCTGCTCTTCTGCTTCATCGGGGAGACCACCCCGCTCTGGCTGCTGATCGTGGGACTCGTCTTGATGGGGTTCGGGGTCGGTGTCTTCGCCAGCCCCAACAACGCCGCCGTCCTCAGCAACGTCGCCCCCGCCGACAACGGCGTGGCCTCCTCCACCCTCAACAGCATGCGCGCGGTCGGCCAGTCCGCTAGCCTGGCCATCATCACCCTGGTCTCCTCGCTCGCCCTGGGCCAGGAGAGTTTCGCCTCGGCCAGTCCCGCGCAGCTGGTCGGCGCCACCCGGATCAGCTTCATCATCTTCGGCGCACTCAGCGTCTGCACTATCATCTTGTCGATGCAACGCCGTTCCACGCCGGCTACTCCCACAGGCACGCCACCTGGCGGCGGAAAAGGCGCAAAATGAGCCCAGAGGCAAGCGCTCCCCATCACGCCGGACGCCAATCTGGAACAGAGGGGGCGGCCGGTGCCCGCTCTTTAGCCGCCCCCAGCGGCACCTGCTATCTGGTCTGCGCCGGCGTCCACTATGCCAGCCCGCCCCTACCCGGGCCGGACGACCTGACCATCGCGGTCGACGGCGGCTGGGCCTATCTGCAAACGCTGGGGCGTTCCGCCGACCTACTGGTTGGCGACCTTGACTCTCTCACAGAGTTTGAGCAAGGCGCGGAGGATCTGCCTGCGGACTTGCCGCTCGTCCAACTACCCGTCGAGAAGGACCAGACCGACACCAAGGCCGCCCTGCGCCAAGGCCAGGCCCGGGGCTATCGGCGCTTCTGCATCTACGGCGGAAGCGGCGGGCGCCTCGACCACACCATAGCCAACCTGGGCTGTTTGGCTAGCCTGGCCGAAGCCGGCGACCGGGGCTGGCTTGTGGCCGATGATCAGATCGTCACCGCCATCCATAACGACAGTTTGTCGCTTCCGGCCGCTACCGAGGGCATCGTCTCGGTCTTCGCCTATGGTGGGCCGGCCCAAGGCGTATCCATCAAGGGGCTCAAATACGAACTCGATGGGGCCACCTTGAACTGCGGCTATTCCCTCGCAGTGAGTAACCAGCTGATCGGACAGCCTGCCATCATCGAGGTCGCCAGCGGAACCCTGCTGGTGGTCTACCCCGCAGCCCTGGGCCTGATCTGACACCGGCCTATAGGCACAGGGGTCGCCTGCTCAGACAGGCTTCTCCAAATAAGGGGTATGGCTTAAGGCAACCTCATGTGTGGCGGCGGAACACAAGCCGAACGGGTGGTGGGTCGCCTGCTCAGACAGACTTCGCCGCAGAAGCCTCGGACTTCCGCTAATCACTGCGCGGCTGCAGAACTCGCATTCGACCCACCACCCGTTCGGCCCTCCGCTAGACCTGCGGGATAGTCTGGAAACTCCTCTCCAAATCCGCCTCGGTCGGGATATAGTCGCCCATGCCGCCCTCGTTGTAGGCGGCGTAGGCAGCCAGGTCGAAGTAACCGTTGCCGGTCAGATTGAACAGGATGGTCTTGGCCTCACCCGACTCCTTGCAGGCCAGAGCCTCATCGATGGCCACTTTGATGGCATGTGAGCTCTCCGGAGCCGGTAGGGTGCCCTCGGCACGGGCGAAGGCTTCAGCAGCCTCAAAGACCGCAGTCTGCTCCACCGCCCTCGCCTCGTCCAGATAACCCTCGTGGTAGAGCTTGGAGAGGATCGGGCTCATCCCGTGGAAGCGCAGGCCGCCGGCGTGATTGGGGCTGGGCATGAAGTCATGGCCCAGGGTGTACATCCGAGCCAGCGGGGTGACACAGCCGGTGTCGCAGAAGTCGTAGGCATAGCGCCCCCGGGTCAGGCTCGGACAAGAGGCCGGCTCCACCGCGATAAAACGCGGCGGCTGATGTCCAGCCGCCGCCGGGCCGGTGGCCTGACCCTGCAAACGGTCGACCATGTAAGCGCTGATGATGCCACCCAGGTTGGAGCCGCCGCCAGCGCAGCCGATCACCACGTCGGGGTATTCGCCCAGGTCATCCAGAGCGGCCTTGGCCTCCAGGCCGATGATGGACTGGTGCAGCAGGACCTGGTTGAGCACGCTGCCCAGCACGTAGCGCTTGGAGCCACCGCTGGCCAGGGCGACCTCAATCGCCTCGCTGATGGCGCAACCCAGCGAACCGTCCAGGCTCACCCCGTCGGCCAGCATCTTGCGCCCGACCTGGGTGCTGTCGCTGGGCGAGGCCACGATGCTCGCCCCATAGGTCTCCATCACCGCCTTGCGGTAGGGTTTCTGGCGATAGGAGGCACCCACCATGTAGACCTCCACGCCTAGGTCGAAGAAAGCCCCAGCCATGGCCAGAGCGGTACCCCACTGGCCGGCCCCGGTCTCGGTGGTGACCCCTTTAAGCCCCTGGGCCTTGGCATAGTAGGCCTGGGCAATGGCCGAGTTGAGCTTGTGCGAACCAGAGGTATTGTTGCCCTCGTACTTGTAGTAGATCTTGGCCGGGGTGCCCAGCACCCGCTCCAGATAGTAAGCCCGGATCAGGGGCGAGGGCCGACACATCCGGTAGAAGTCGAGCACCGCACCGGGAATGTCAATATATTGATTAACGTTGTCCAGCTCTTGACGGGCCAGCTCGCTACAGAAGACCGGTTCCAGGTCGGCCAGCTCCACCGGCTGCCCGCTGCCGGGGTTAAGCAGCGGGTCGTGGTCAATGCTGGCCTCGCGCATGAAGGCGCGTAGGTTGAGGTAGGCCTCGGGCAGTTCGTTTTCCTTGAGGTAATACTTATAGGGGACAGTCATCATCTGCTCCTTATTGTCTAAGCCGCAGAACAGGCACAGAGACGAGAGGTGTGCCGTATCTGCAGGGGTTTTATAGGTCTATGGGAAAAGAGGGAAAGGGCGCCGAAAGGCGCCAGGGATGAGTAGTGGCGCTAGACGCGCCAGTTTTGCCAAACAGAGATATGGACGAAATCACTCATCGCCAACGATGATAACACATCACCGTTTGGCACAGGTCGATGAACGCAGGGAGTCGAATGCGAATTCTGCAGCCGCGCAAAGATCAGCGGAAGTCCGGCGGTTTATGCGGCAAAGCCTGTCTGAGCAGGCGACCCCTGCGTTCATCGACCCTTTGGCGATGCGACGAAACCTGTCTGAGCAGGTGGCTCAACCTCTATTCGGTTTAAGGCAGAAAGTGGCGGCTTTCGCCCAACCCTACTTGCGCGAGGCGAGGGTTAGGATGAGCGCCACCCAGGCCAGGATGAGCCCGACCAGCACCACCCCGTCCCAGCCAATCAGATGCCAGGCCGCGCCGGAGCAGAAAGTGCCCAAAGCCCCGCCGATAAAGCCGATCGTCATGTAGATGGTATTGACCCGGTTGACCGCGTCGGGAGCCAGGGCGAAAGCAGCGGTCTGGTTGCCCAGTTGGATGAACTGCATGCCCACGTCAATCAAGACGATGCCCGCGATGATGCCGGAGTAGCCATCTTGACCGAGCAGCAAACAGAGCCAGGCGGACATGATCAAGATGACGCCGATGAGGTTAAAACGGCGCTGGCCCAGGCGTTGCACCCAGCGCCCGATCACCGAGGAGGTAAGGGCCCCGGCCACGCCACAGAGGCCAAGCAGGCCGATGATGCCCGCCGGGGCGTAAAAAGGCGCACCGCCCAGCTTAAAGGTCAGGCTGGTCCACATCGCGAGCAGGGAGCCAAAGCAGAAAGCATAGCGCAGGGCATGGGAGACCAGGATGGGGAAACGCCGGGGCAGAGCGAAAAGCGAGGCCATCAGCTGACGGTAGCCGCCGGCAAAACCCCTTTCCACTCGGGGCAAGGTCAAAGCGATCAAGAGCACACAGGCCAACATCAAAGCTGATACTATCAGATAGACGTGACGCCAACCCAAGACCTGGCCGAAAACCCCAGAGAGCACCCGCGAGCCGATGATACCGGTCAAAAGGCCAGTCAAGACGATGCCCATGTTCTTGGCCTTATCCGGCGGCCTAGAGCACTGGGCGGCCAGTGGAATCAGCAGTTGGGGTGTGACCGAACAGGCGCCCAGCACCAGGCAAGCCAAAGCCACCAGGGCAACGCTTTGGGCAAAAGAGATCGCCAGAGCCGCCGCTACAGCAATCCCGAGGTTGACTAAGATGATGCCCTTGCGCTGCAGGAGGTCGCCCAGGGGGATGATCAGGAAAAGCCCGATGGCATAGCCGCCCTGGTTGCAGAGGGAGATCAGTGAGACCTGGAAGTCATTTAAGCCGAGCTCGAGTTTGACGAGATTGAGCAGGGGCTGGATATAGTAGATGTTGGCCACCGAGACCCCCGCCACCACCGCGAAGACCGCGATCAACCAGCCCGGGATGCCGGCGTCTGCTTTAAGGAGTTTCTCCATCTTAAGTATGGTAGCCTTGTCTTAGGCGATGAACCAGCGTTGGCTTTCGGACTTGCGCAGGAAACCTTCTTTATCCAGCTCATTCAAAAGGTCAAGGCAAAGCTGGGGGTCGGGCACAGGCCGCCCGGCGGCTACTTCTATAGCCGTGAGGCTTTCGACCAGCTCGTCGCCGCCCTGGCCGGGCTCCGCCAAGACCAAGCGCAAGAGCTCGGCCCGCTTCTGACGTAGAGAACCCACAAAAGGACTCTGCCGACGATGGTTACGCGAACGACGGGAGGGGTTGGGCAGGGCCTTCTTTAGCCAGGCGCCGTAGTCGAGCAGGGCATAGTACCAGCCGCGCGGGTCATCTTGGTCGCAGCTTTGCGCTACCAGGGGTATCAGCTCACGGTCGGACACCCGCGCTACCTCCGGGAAGAAATGATGCAGGAAGACCGCCCGCACATTGGTCTCAAGGTAGATGCAGGGCTTGTCGTAAGCAAAAACACAGACCCCGGCAGCGGTGGCCGGCCCTACCCCGGGCAGAGCCAGGAGCTGGTCGTATTCTACAGGTAGCGCACCGACGTAGTCGCGCGCACAGACCTTGGCCAACTCATAGAGGGCCTTGGCCCGGCGGTTGTAGCCGAGGCCCTGCCAGGCTTTGAGCGCATCGCCCAAACTAGCCGCCGCCAGCGCGTCCAGACTGGGGAAACGCTCCAACCAACGCTGCCAATAGCGCTCCACCCGCCCCACCTGGGTCTGTTGCAGCATCACCTCGCTAAGCAGAATCGGGTAGGGCTCGCGGGTGCGCCGCCAGGGCAGGTCGCGGTAAAGGCGGAGACCCTCCCGCCAGACCAAGGCGGTAAAAGCCTCAAGTCGGTCTGGGGGAAGGGCCTCTACGTCTGCCAAGACGGCTCCTGGGAAACTGCCGGCAGTCTTGCTTATTTCATCTTGAAGGTCTTGGTCTTGCCGGTGATATAGCTGTTACCGGAAACCTTGATCTTGAAGCTGTAGTTCTTCTTCTTGGAGGTCGCGTTGTAGAAGTAGAGGGTATAGGTCTCTTTGTATTTATTGCTCGAAGAAGTGTAGCAGGACGCAGAATCGAACTTCTTCCACTTCGAGCCCTTCTTGTAGTAAGCATACACGTGCCCATCGTTTGACTCAAGCAGGCCACTACCATACTTGATGGTGATCTTCTTCTTCAACCGGTAGTACTTGCCACTCTTCTTCACGCTGGTGCTCTTGGCCACGCTGATCGAAGTGGGGGCCTTGCTCACTTTGACGGTGATGGGGTTGGAACGAACGTAGCCGCTCGTGTAGTTAATATCATCCGTGCAATATAAATTCAGGGTCAGAGTGTAGGTGCCCGGTTTGATCGCATAATAGGGATACACGATTTGAACAGACCCATTGGCACTAGAAATCGACATCTCATCTTGCCAACCTTTGGAGGTGTTGGCTTCATAGTAGGTGCTACCAGAAAGGATGCCAAGTTCCAAATAACTTCCTTCGAGATAATCGGCGTCATAATCGGTTGCATTGTAGTTTGCGATCGAATAGCTCACCTTCACGCTACCGCCTACGGAATAGATATGGCTAGTGCTCGCTTTAATCGAGATCGACGGCGCTGCGCCGTAAGCGTAGGCCTTCTTGCCGCTTGTCAGCCCACCCAGGCCAACCAAAGTCAGGGCCATCGCCACCGACACCAAGACGGCCAGGAGCCGTCGCCCGTTACTGCGTACCTTTTCCATCGTGACCTCCTTTAAGTCACTTGAGGTTGCGGCGGCGCACGTCATCCTACTCCCACGCCCCCGCTGGATAGGTACGTTCAGATGACTTTTCCATTATAACAAGATTTGTTGGGAAAATCTTCAGAGTCTGCCTATTTGTAGCGTTTTTCTGAATCAAAGCTGAACCTTGGGCTATCTATCTTTCCTAAGAACCCAACAGGCACGCCAGGCTAAATCCGCCCAGCTTTTCGCTACCATATCGGTATGCCAAAAATCCACGTCCTGGCCAGCGGCTCCGCTGGCAACTGCACCCTCATCGAGACCACCGCCGCCACCCTCATGGTGGACTGTGGTACCAACCTCAAGACCCTACGCGAGCGCGCCGCCGCAGTCGGCGCGAACCTGGCCAAGCTCAAGGCCATCCTGATCACCCACGAGCATATCGACCATCTGGGCGGCCTTGGCAAGGCCCTGCGCTACCTGTCCAAACAAGGGATCTACCCCGACATTTTCGTCGACGTGGTCACCCAGGCGGCCTGCGCCGGGCGCTACTTTAGCGATGACAAGACGGTCTACCACCTGCGCCGTTTCCGAGTCGGCGAGTGCTTCGGCATCGACGGTTTTCCTGGTCTCGAGGTGCAAAGCTTCGCCACCTCGCACGACGTGGCTAACCCTTGTGGTTTTGTTTTCGACTTCACTAACGCGCCTGAGAGCCCAACATCAGATGCTGGTGCCGGGCAGAATAGCTGCCGAATCGGCTACTGCACCGACACCGGCCTGATCACTGCCGCCGCCCGCGCAGCCTTGGACGGCTGCGACGCCCTTCTGCTCGAGGCCAACCACGACCCTGAGATGCTGCGCACCGGCAGTTATGCCCCGCCCCTCAAAGAGCGGGTGGGCGGCGAGCATGGGCACCTCTCCAACGAGCAGTTTGGCGTGGCACTGCAGGAGCTGGCTGGCCCCAGGCTACAAGCAGTATGTGCAATGCACCTCTCCCACGAGAACAACTTGCCCCACCTGGTCGCCGACATCCTAGACGGGCTTTTCGCTGACAGCAGCGCCGCCACCTACGTGGCCAGCCAGAGCCAGCCGGTCTCCTTTAGCGTATAAGGGACAAAAGGTACGGTGGTTTTTGTCCTACAATCTAGCCATGCCCCCTCACCCCGCCAACAAGCCCCTCCCCACCCCGCCAAAACCCGACCAGATCGAGGTACGCGGCGCCCATGTGCACAACCTCTGCGACCTTGACCTGGACATCCCCCTCGGCCAGCTGGTCGCCGTCGCCGGGGTCTCCGGCTCAGGCAAATCCTCGCTGGCCCTGGGTGTGCTCTACGCCGAGGGCTCGAGGCGCTACCTGGAGGCACTTTCCACCTATACCCGCCGTCGCCTGACCCAGGCCACCCGTGCCGCCGTCGACGAGGTGCGCTACGTGCCGGCGGCGCTCGCCCTGCACCAGCGGCCGAGCCTGCCCGGAGTGCGCAGCACCTTCGGCACCATGAGCGAACTCCTGAACAGCCTGCGTCTGCTCTTCTCGCGCTGCGCCTCGCATCTTTGCCCAAACGGACATCGGGTGGCGCCCACCCTCGCCGTCGCCGCCGAGCGCTCCATCATCTGCCCGGAGTGCCGCGCCGAGGTGCACGCTCCCGGCGCGGAGGCCCTGGCCTTCAACAGCGAAGGCGCCTGCCCCGAGTGCGGCGGCACCGGAGTGGTGCGCCGGGTAGACAGGCCTAAGCTGGTGCCGGACGAATCCAAGAGCATCGACGAAGGCGCGGTCGCCCCCTGGGGCAGCCTGATGTGGGATTTGATGAAACAGGTCGCCGCCGCCATGGGGGTGCGCACCGACGTGCCTTTCAGCGAGCTCACGCCTAAGGAGCGCGAGATCGTCTACCACGGCCCGGCCGAGAAGAAGCACATCCTCTACCATTCCAAGAAGGGTGACGACTTCGCCGAGCTCGACTTCACTTATTACAACGCTGTCTATACTGTGGAAAACGCCCTGGCCAAGGCCAAGGACGAGAAAGGGCTGAAAAGGGTGGCACGCTTCCTCAGCGAGCAGCCCTGCCCGAGCTGCGGCGGCACCCGCCTCTCCGAGCGGGCCCGCGCACCCCAGGTCGCTGGCATCAACCTGGCCGAGGCCACCGCCATGACCTTGGACGAGTTGGTCGAATGGGTAGCGGCAGTGCCCCAGACCCTGCCCCACCCGATGCGCCCGATGGCGACGAATATCTGCGAATCCTTCCGAGACGTCGCCCGTCGCCTGATCGACCTTGGGCTCGGCTACCTCGCCCTCGACCGGGCTGGCAGCACCCTCTCCACCGGCGAACGCCAGCGCGTGCAGCTCGCCCGCGCCGTGCGCAACCGCACCACCGGCGTGCTTTACGTGTTGGACGAGCCCTCGATCGGACTGCACCCGGCCAATATCGACGGCCTGCTCGAGGTGATGCACGACCTCATCGCCGATGGCAACTCGGTGGTGATGGTCGATCATGACCTGCAAATCCTCGGCCAAGCCGACCACCTGGTCGAGCTCGGCCCGGGCGCCGGCGCAGAGGGCGGCCGGCTGGTCGCCCAGGGCAGCCTGGCCCAGGTGGAGGCCAGCCCGGCCTCGCGCATCGGCCCCTTCCTCTCTGGTGCAGAACGTGTCCAGACCCGCGAACATGTCACTCAGGCAGAGCTCTTCAAGCTCGGCCGCATCCACCTGGAGACCCGGCCGCTCCATACCGTCAAGGCATTGAGCGTGGACATCCCAGTCGGACGTCTCACGGCGGTCACCGGGGTCTCCGGTTCGGGCAAGACAACCCTGATTCTGGAAAGCCTGATCCCGGCCCTGCAAACGCAGGCACAGGCAGAGGCCGCCAAAGCGGCGGGCAGGACAGCCGCGCTACCCAGCCATATCGCCTACCTCGATGCCCCTACTATCAACAAGGCCAACCTGATCGACGCCACCCCGATCGGCGCCAACCTGCGCTCCACCGTCGCCACCTACGTCGGCGTCCACGGTGAGCTGCGCCGCGCCTATGCCCAGGCGCCGGCGGCCCGGACGGCCGGCCTTAAGGCCGGTGACTTCTCCTACAACACCGGCAAACTACGCTGCCCCAGCTGCGAAGGTACCAGTCAGATCAGCTTGGACGTGCAGTTCCTCCCCGACGTAGAGATCGGCTGCCCAGACTGCCAGGGCAGCCGCTACCGCCCCGAGGCCATCGAAATCAAGCTCGACCTATCGGACAAAACAGACAGCTCTGGTCTCGCCCTGCCTGAGCTCTTGGCCCTAAGCGTAGACGAGGCCCTGCCCCTCACCGCCGGGTTGAAGAAGGTTCAGCGTAAGCTCCAGACCTTGCACGACCTCGGCCTCGGCTACCTCAGCCTGGGCGAGTCCACTCCGGCCCTTTCCGGCGGCGAGGCCCAACGCCTCAAGCTGGCCAGTGAGATGGGGCGCCCTCAGGCGGGTAGCCTCTTCGTCTTCGACGAGCCCACCATCGGCTTACACCCCCTGGACGTGCGCACCCTGCTCCAGGTCTTCGATCACCTGGTCAAGGCTGGTGCCACCTTAGTGGTGATCGAACACGACCTTGACCTGATCGCCGATGCCGACTATCTGATCGACCTCGGCCCCGGCGGCGGAGAGCAGGGCGGTCGCATCGTCGCCTGCGGCAGCCCTGCCGAGGTCGCCGCCAACCCGGCTAGCGTCACCGGGCACTATCTTGCCCCCAAGCTGGATTAATTCCCTAAAAAACGGGGACACCAAGTGTATCAAAGGAAGTGTATCAAAGGGACGTTTAAGTGTATCAAAGGGACGTTTCATTTGATACATCCAGGCAAGCTCTTTCACAATGATCTGCGGAGTAGCCCAGATGTTATAATGTGCCCATGGTTGAGAAAAATAAAAAAAGCGGGAGTTCGCCGAGGCCCACCAGATTTATCTGGCAAGCAAGCGTCTACTGGTGGGGCGCTATGATCCAGAATTCTTGGACATGGCCGACTCTGAGGAGGAGAGACGTTTTTACGTGGCAGTCTCTGATGTCTTCTTGCAGCAAAAGCAGCGCGAGTTGATTCGGGACGGCGTCTTTTAAGATGCCCGTCGCTCCGTTTTACCTGCTATTTGCCGGGGTGAACGGCGCGGGTAAAACTACCCTGTTTAAATCCGGCGTGTGGCAGAATGGCCTTGATGTCGCCACTCTCAAAAGGGTCAATCGTGCCGTTGGGATGGACCGCCACTTACGGTAACATCGGCAAGCTGGCCGGTTATCCCCGGGCGGCCCGTCAAGTCGGGCTAGCGTTAAGCCAAGTGCGCCGAATAGCGACTTTTATACAGGCCGAAACCTAAGAAGTCGGAAAATCGTAGTAGCCGAGAGCAATCAGACGGTCGGTGTAGCGGGCGATATAGTCGCGGGTTAAGATAGGCCAGGAGAAGCCGTAGCGGAGCAGGGCCGCAGTGCTGAACTCAGAGCTGTAAGGGAGCCCGACCACAACGTCGTCTGAGCCATTCTCATAGGCGATCAGGGCCGAGACGGTCGGGGCCAAGAGCTCGTCGTGAAGTGCCGTTGACAGGGCCGCATTGAACTCGTCATCCTCGCAGGCCTCAATCGCGAGACCGTGCTCGTTCATCACCGAAACAATGTCGGCACCGGTCACCACGTGATTGTTGATCGCGTGGAAGACGCTGCAGTGCTGGGGCGTCTGGGCGAGCTTGAGCACCGCCTGGGCGGTGTAAGCGACCGGCGACATCTCCAGGGCTTCGGCCAGAGTGCTATAAGGCACCTTGCCGACGTAACGGTAGGCCTTGAAGGTCTTGAGGAAGTTGTTGGTGTCGGAATTGCGCTGGAAGCGCCCGTCCGCGAGCCGCGGCATCAGGTTGCCCACCCGGATCACCTTCGCACTCATCCCCTCCGCCGCCGCCTGTAGCACCTCCCGCTCGGCAAGGAACTTGGAACGGGCATATTGGTTGCTCAGGTCCTGTCCGAAATACAACATCTGCTCGGTCAGCCGGATATTCGGGTCGGGTACCCCGCTCCGGCTGAAGCCCGCCACCGACACGGTCGAGACCTGCACGAAAGCACAGCCGTTCTTCTGCGCGAACTCAAGCCCGGCGCAGGTCCCGCCGACGTTCACCTCCGTGATGTCGCCAGTAGCCGAGAAATGCTTGACCAGGGCGGCTGAGTTTAGGTAGGTGTCGATCGGGAACTTGCGCAGGTGCAGGTAGAAGGCCTCATCGGTGATCGACCCCGCTAGGGCTACGATACGCGACCCGATCAGTTCGGCCCCTGCCCCGTCGAAGTAAAAATCCAAGGTCTGCCTGATCCGCTCCACCGCCGCCGCGTCATCGGCCGCCCGCACCGGCAGGTAAGCCACCCCGCTGTAGGACTCGATGAACTCATGCAACAAGTGCGCCCCAAGGTAGCCAGTCACCCCGGTCAGGCAGATGTTGCCAAGCGGCCGTCGGCTCTCGTGCACCAGCCGTTCTGCCGTATTCTGTTCTAAAAGGTGAATAATGGCCGCATAGTCATACCCGCTGATCTCCTTGTCTGCGCCCTCGACGGCTGAGGCCACGATCAGGTCCGCACTGGCTTCTGCCAGTTCGCTCTCCTCAGTCTCCTCGACGGGAGCGGAAACGTCGTCCCGCTCCGTCACCAGCGCCGCCAGCTCGGCCGGAGTGGGGTTCGCGAAGACGTCGGCGTAGGTGATGTGGTAGTCCAGCTCATCCAGTTTGACCAGGAGCTCGGTGGCCGAGAGCGAGTCGCCGCCGATGCTGAAGAAGGAGTCGTCGCGACCGACCTGGGCGACGCCCAAGGTCGCGGCGATCGCGGCGCAGATCTCGGTCTCGACCGGCCCGACCGGGGCCGCGAAGCTGCTCTCCTTGAGCATCACCGCCGCAGGCAGTGCCTTTCTGTCCAGCTTCCCGTTCGCGGTCAGGGGCATCTCGTCGAGTTGCAGGAAGGCGGCCGGCAGCATGTAGGGCGCGAGGCTGGTTGCCATATGCTCCTTCAGCTCGATCAGGTTGACCTTCTCGCTGGCGGAAAACCAGCAGCAAATCTGGTCGACCCCGAGCACCGGCGCGATCAGCACGACCGCACGCTCGACCGTCGGATAGGCCGCGCAGGCCGCCTCGATCTCGCCCAACTCGATGCGCAGCCCGTGGAACTTCACCTGCGAGTCCTTGCGCCCGCTCACCTCGATCTCGCCGTTTGCATACATCATCCCGAGGTCACCGCTCTTGAAGTAGCGGATGCCGTCGATCTCGCAGAAGTCCCGCTGGTTCAGCTCTGGCCGGTTGAGGTAGCCGCGCCCGACGCCGTCTCCGCCGATGTAGAGCTCGCCGAAGACGCCGACCGGCAAGGGGTTTCCGTCCAGGTCCATGATCTGCTCGATGCAACGGTTGATCGGTGCGCCAATCGAGGCTTCGTCGGCCCGGTGCATGAACTTATTGTTCGCCTCGATGGTGCATTCGGTGGGGCCGTAGGCGTTGAATATGCGCAGATGTGGCGCCGCCGTCTTGAGGGCGTCGAAGAGCGCCTCCGGGAACTTCTCGGCGCCGATCCACATGTAGCGGCATTGGTTTAAGGCATCGGCCACGTCCGGTGCCGAGAGCAGCGCCTGTGCAATCGACGGGGTCGCCCCGGTCGCCGTGCAGTGGTTCTCCTGCACGAACTTGGCGTACTCGATGGGGTTGCGGGCTTGCTCCGAGCTCGCCATCGCGAAGGTGCGGCCGTTTAAGAGGGTGCCGAGGATGTCCTTCACCGAGGCGTCGAAGGCGATCGTGAAGATGCCCGCGTAGGCGCAATCGTCCTCTTGTAAGGCGTAGTACTGTGGATTCGTCGGCAGCGGGACGGTGCAGTTGATGAGTCCGTGGTGCTCGAGCTGGACTCCCTTGGGCACGCCAGTCGAACCGGAAGTGTAGATGATATAAGCCAGGTTGTGACCGTCGAGCTTCGCCTGGATGGCTGAGAGCGCCGGGCTCGGGATACCGTTCGCGTCTGGGGCTGCAAGGACCTCATCGATATCCAAAGTCTGGATCGTGCCAGCGGCGGTCAGCTCGAGGCTTGCCGCCAGTGCGGCGGTCTCGGCGCAGACGACCAGGTAGGGGGCACCGGAGTCGTTCACGATGTGCTCGACCCGCTCCTTGGGATAGGTCGGGTCGATCGGGATGAAGGCCCCGCCTGCCTTCATGATGCCGATCTCGCTGATCGCCACCCGCGAGGTGCGCGGCAAGACCAGCGCCACCGGATCCTCGATCTTGATCCCGAGCTCGACCAGCCGGTTCGCCAGTTTATTCGACTCGGCGTCGAGCTCGGCGTAAGTGTAGCGATGATCCGTGCAGATCAACGCGGTTTTCTCAGGGGCCGTTTGCACCATCTCGGCAAAGCGGCTCACCGCCGTCTTGGTCGCATCGATGGGCTCGTCCTCGAAGAAGCGGTGGTTGAGCTGACCGAGTTCGAAGGCCTGGGCGTCGGAGAGGACGCAGACCTCGGCAATCCTCTGGTCGAGGTGGTCAGCCAGATGAACGACCAGGTAGGCGTAGCTCTCCAGCAGCGCGGAGGCCAGCTCGGAGGTGATGCGCCCGCCGTCATAGGAGCACATGAAATGGATTGTCTCGTCTTCCACGGAGACGTGGAGCGCGCAGGGGAAGAGCGATATCTTGCTCGCGGTCAGCGAGGTCTCCTGGGCCTTGAAGCCGCCGACCGAGAATCCTTTGAGCATCTTGCCGAGGTAGTTGAAGACGACGCTGGGTTCGAAGTCGAAGGCCTCATTGACCTCGGTGAGCGGGAATACGCTCGCGGCGACTGTCTCACTGAAGGCCTTCTGGCTTGCGGCAATCAGCTCCCGCACCGTCTGCTCGCCGGTGAAGCCGAGCCGATAGGGCAGCGTGCGCACCAACATGCCATAGGTCCCGAAGAGATCCGGCGTCTCCCGCCCCAGGTAGGCCATGCCCATCCGCACGTCCCTGGTCCGCTCGAACTTACCCAGGGTGAGCGCGAAGATGGCGGCGAGATAAGTCCCGGGCAGAACCGCGAGCTCCTCGGCTGCCGCGAAGATGGGCGCGGCCGGCACCGTAAGGCTGATATCCACGTTCTCCGGCTCGCCTTTCAGGCCCTCGCGCAAGGCGGTGGCCGCTTCTCCGTCGCCGAGTAGGTCGGCATAATAGTCCCGTCCGCGCGTCCACGCCGCCGATTCCCTTTCCCGCTCACTGGCAAGGCCGAGCTCGAAGCCGTCCGTGCGCTCGGCCGCAGGCTCATCGCCGGCGAAGATCCTTTCCAGCTCGGCCAGGAAGAGGCCGAGGGTGGTGCCGTCGCAGATGATGTGGTGGATGTCGAAGAGGAAGTAGAGATGCTCAGAGGTACGCAAAAGCATCGCCCGGTAGAGCGGCGCCTTAAACAGGTTGAAGGGGCACAGGAAAGTGGCGATGCGCTCCCGGGCGGCCTCCTCGTCGACGTCCTCGAGGGTGACCTGGGGAGTGCGTCCTGCCTCCTTGACGGCCATTATCCTGCCGTCTTTCTGCACCAGGTTGCACATCAGGTAGGGATGTGCGGCGATCAGGCGACGCAGCGTTTCGGCCAGCCGCTCGGCGTCGATCAGGTTCCCGGCCTCGTCGCGGTCGAAGCGGTAGAGGTAGGGCAGATTGTATTGGGTCGCTTCCGGGTTCTGCATCGCCGCGTAATAGATCCCCATCTGCTCCGGGTTAAGCGGGTAGAACCCGACTGTCGCTTGCTGCTCGTTCTGCTCTTGGGCCTGGTCTGACATGTTGCCTTCTTCCGCGAATTGTCCAAATTTCACCATTGTACTACGCTAACCCACGTACTACGCTAACCCAGTATATTCGCAACAAATACTTCTACTAGCTTATCAAGAATTACACTGTGGCGCTATTTAATGTATCAGATGAAACGTCCCTTTGATACGCACAGATTAGCGCTTAGCGATGATCTCCTCGTCATAGACGTCTTCAAGGGCGCCTTCTTCTGGGCGCCAGTCCTGGGCATATAATTCTATCTTTTGATCCTTGAAGATATAGAGGTCATCTACCAAGGCATTATAAAAATTGAACTGGTGCCCGGTTAAGATCAAGGTCATGCTCTGTTTCCACCTCTGCACGACGGGTTTTAAAGCAACTAAAGACTCGTAGTCAAGTCCGCTTGAAAGCTCATCGATGGCCAGGTATTTCGGCTGGCAGAGCTCGACCAAGGCAAGCCCCAACTTCTTGTTCTGCCCCGTGGAATAGTGTTTGAGCTTACGCTTCAGGACGTCTCCAGACAAAAAAGTCTCCGCCGCATCGCGTACCGTCTGTTTCCTCGCGTCGCTGAAGAGCAAGAGGTTTTGCAAACCGCTGAGGTTGGGGTACATGAAAACGCCGTCCCACATCACCAGGCAATCTTTGCGCACCTGAGAGACATCCTTACCGTCAAAACCTATACTTCCCGCAAAGCCCTCTAAGCCGAACAAGCACTTAAGCAAGCTCGTCTTACCACAACCGTTCGGGCCCATCACAAAGGAGACCTTCTGCGCGCGAAAGCCAAAAGTGCTGTCACTAAACAGAACATACTTACGATAGCTTTTCCCCAAATCAGTGCACTCTATCATGCTGTTCTCTTTTCGCATGTCACTTCCACAGGTTCTCCCGATTCGCCCGGCTAAGAATAAAGGCCCCGCTTGAGGTTAACGACCCACTCTGTCGCTAGCAGCGCAACGAAGACAAGGATCACGACACAGGTCGCGACAACAGGGGATATAGGCGCGACCGCTTTGCTCAAGCTGATACTCCCGTAGGGGTCAAAATAGCTATTGGCGAAAACGGCCTGGATATTATTGGGGTCATAGGCACCAAGGGTCGGGATAAAGAGCATCCTCAACAAAGGTAAGGCGATGCCGATGATAGGGTTCTTCAAAATGAAGGCGAAGAAATACCCGACCTGGCAATAGAAGAGGGCCACTGCCAAATCCCCACCTAGCCAAATCGCAAGGTTACCCTGAGTCGGATAGTCCGTGAGGTTGAGCCCCGGCACGGCGAAATATGATTTAGGCACCAAAAGATAGAACAGATTGCCCAGACAATACGCGAGCACGATAGCGACCAGCATGGAAAAGAGCAACAGCGCCACAAGGGCGAGCTGCTTAGCAATGAACAGCTGGCCGCGCGAGAAGCGCATGGCCTTGGCCTTAAGGGTCTTCTTCCGGAAATCCGTACAGGCCAGCAAGGCGCCGACAATCGCGAAATATATGCCGAAGAGACCCATGCCGAATTCGCAGAGATAGCTCAAGAGATGGGCAGGGCCCACCGCGTAGAGCTGCTGCCCAAGCTTGATCCGTGCAGCCACCACTTCCTCTTTTTGACTATCAAGGGCCGTCTGCTGATCAAGCGAGCTTTGGGCCTTGCCAGAAGAGGTGGTCACGATCTGTTCACCTTTGGCGACGGACTCTGACATCACCGTATAGACGTGCGTCTCATTTTGATATTCGCTATAGGCCTCTTGTATAGCGAACAAACCCAGCGCTGACGGGATCAGCATCAGCAATGTCAAGAATAAAGGTACGAAGATACAATTCTTAGAATAAAACAGATAGCGGAGCTCGGCACGCAGTATCTGCAACATCAATCAATCCCCGTTCAGTATGCAATATTCAAGCCCCAGGCGTACCATGAGCTTTTCCCCTTTGGCTTGAGGTCTGTATAGGTGCCGAATTCATATTCTGGGCCAAGGGAGATAATCCAAATCTGGACACCAAGCTGGACTTTCCACTTAGTGTACCACTCATGTTCTTTACTGGTCTTCTCCAGACGCTTGACCTCTTCATCGCTTATGCCAAAGCCGCTGCTTGTTTGTACCGCAGAACTGCTCTTCACTTCTTTAGAATTCGCTTTCCAGCTAAAGTCAGCGTTAGCGCTGTCAAACGAGGTAAATTCAAGTGAATGATTCAACACCTCAAGGGAAAGGACGTTGCTAAGACAATAAATCACCAGGGACCACTCAAAATAAAAGAAAAGACAAAAGGGGCGTCCCTTTTGTCTTTTCCGGAAACTTAGCACCGTTTTTGTGACTCGCTACTTTGTCTTCACCTTCTTCGTCGAAGTGTAAGTCGATTTGATGATGGTATGGTTCGATTTCGGCGTCCAAATCGACTTGCGACATTCGACTTTGACGTAGTAAGTGCGTTTATTCTTCAGGCTTTTCAAAGTGTAAGAGGTTTTGCCCGAATGGCTGTAGTTCTTGTAGTGCCAATGACTTGAACCTGCCAGACGATACGCGATATGGTAATAACCACAATTCTTCGAGCCAGTATAGGTTTTCTTCCAACTAAGCTTGAGGGCGTTATTCTTTTTTGCCACCTTGAAACCGGAAAGCACATGCGGCTTAAGGGTATAAGTACCAAGGCGTAGTAGGCCATCAGTGTCGCCCGCCCCGAGCACGGCCACACTGCCGTCATCGTCGACACTCCCGTTCGGATCATGATAGGCCAGCCCGACCCCAGCATATTTCGTTCCCATCGCGAGTTGGACGTATAGATAATATTCGCCAGCTCCGTTGTAAGGTTTCGTCTCTACGTCACCGGAATCGTCATCAAGCTGTTGGTAGCCGATCTTGGTGACCTTGCCGATACCGCTTACTTTCGTTTTAATCGTCATAGAATTCTTCTTAGTCGGAGAGTAGACCGCGCTTTTGGTGAAACTGAAGCAGGATTTCGTAGGAACCTTCAGACCAGCGAGGTCAGTCTTGATGCCTTCGTTCTGGGGCATTACGTTCACATAACCATAACTCTGGGCCAAAGTCTTAACTTCAGTCAGGTCATTATGTTGAAAATTCACCTGATTGCGAACGAGTGGACATCCGGAAAGGTTTAGATTCTTCAGGTGGTTGTATTGCAAATCGCAAGATCGCAGCTGGCTACATCCATCGAGGCTTAAGCTGGTGAGCCCCAGATCAGCAACATCAAGGTAAGTGAGCGCACTGCAACCTTGCGCGTTAATCGAGCTGATAGTAAAAGGGGTCGATGATCCAGCCGGACGATCCGGCCACCAAGTTACGCCGCTTCCTCCGTTCCACTCTGGATTCTGGCCCATCTCGCTCAATTCAACGCAGCGTAAAGTCTTAGCGCAAGCACGCAGGTCCAAGGACAATCCTGCTCCTTGGGCATTCCCCAGACTGGTAAAGTTCCAAGCGAAATTAGTTAAGTAGCATACGAGATAGGCATAGCCCGCGTCCCCAGTAAAGCCACCCGCAGGCTCAAGAGCGACCACGGGTTTGCCGTCAAGTGCGGCGGGAACGGTCAGGGTCGCGTCGGCCGGCCCTGAATAACCGATAACATAGGCCTGGTCGGTGTATACCGTCTTAGACGTCGTCCCATTGGGATTGAGAGAAGGATCATAAGTGACATACTGCCAACCAGCTGAGATATGTACCGAATCATCTGCAGCGTAAGCCATCCGTCCATGAATGATCCGGCCGCTAAAGAACAAAAGACTGAAAGTCATAACGGAAACCACGGTCACACAACCAAGAACTCTGAGCAATCTTGAAGTTTTTCCCACATTAAGCTCCCCTCTATGTCACACTAAAAAAGCCTTGCACTGAACGTCTACCTGACCTGCCGCAACGAAACAAGCGCTACATTGTAACACCCCCCCACCAGATTTGTCAAGAAAAGTGGGTGTGCCGAGCACATCAAAGGCACATCAAAGGGACGTTTCATTTGATACATGTATCAAAGGGACGTTTCATGTATCAAAGGGACGTTTCATTTGATACACACCTATAAGGATGGGAACATACTCTAAAGCGCCGTGCCCTTCTTAGGCACGAAGAGCCCCGACATATCGACTCCCTCGTGCTCTAGGAGGCGCTGTTTGATGTGGATTCCGCCGGCGTATCCGGTCAGGCTGCCGTTTACGCCGACCACGCGGTGGCAGGGGACGATGATGGAGATGGGGTTGTGGCCGACCGCGCCGCCGACCGCCTGGGCCGACATGCGGGCCTTACCGGCCGCCGCCGCCATCTGCGCGGCGATGGTGCCGTAGGTCGTGACCTGGCCGTAGGGGATCTCGGTCAGGATCTTCCAGACGCCCTGGCGAAAGGCACCACCGATGGGAGCGAGCGGAAGCTCGGCCGGAGTGGGCTTGGCGCCGGTGAAATAACGCCTGAGCCAGTCCTTGGTCTGATCGAAGACCGCCAGGCCGTCACGCGGCGCCGGCGTCTCGGACAGGGTGCCGTAGGCGTATTTCTGCCCCTCTATCCAAAGCCCGAGCAGATGCTCTCCGTCCGAGGCCATGGTCAACTCCCCCACCGGGGAGGTGCAAGTGCTCGAGTAGATCATCGGCGTTCCTTTCTCACAGGCTGTTCCAGAGGTTCATCACGGCGTAGCTGCGCCAGGGGTGCCAGGCCTCGGCGAGCGCCTTGCGCGCCTTCGGGGTGCCGTAGCCGGGCAGTGCCTTCTTCACGCCGTAGTCGCTCTCGAGGAAGGCGTCGCCGTAGCCCATCGCGCGCATCGCGATATAATTCGCGCTCCAAGGCCCGATCCCCTTGAGGGCGCAGAGCTTGTCCATCTCAAGAGTGGGATCGGCCGGATGCGCGAAGTCGACCTCGCCCGTGCTGACCGCCTCGGCCAGAGCCCGGATGGTGCGCGAACGGGCAGAGGTGACGCCAAGCCGGCCGAAATTGTCCTCGATCGCGTCACCCATCGTGAGCACCTCCCCGGCGCTGGGGAAGAGCCGGTCGAGCCCTTCCACCCCGGTCTCGATCGGCGTCCCGTAGGTCTCGGCGATGCGCGCCGCCAGGGTGCCGGCCGCCTTCACCGTGATCTGCTGCCCAAGCACGGTGCGCACGCACATCTGGAAAGCGTCGAAACAACCCGGCACCCTCGTGCCCGCGACGCAGAGCCCGGGCCGCAGCTCATCCATCACCTGGAGCTGCTCCGCGACCTGCGCCGGGTCCGAGCCCAGGTCGAACTGGCGACGGATGCGCGCGAGCACCGTGGAGACGACCGGCAGGAGGCTCTCGCTGATGCTCACCGCAAGGCGATTCTTAGACGCAAGGTTGCGCACCCGCAGCCAGCCGCAGACCGGTTTGCCCTGCTTATCGGCGAGCCGTACCGTACAGAAATAGGCCCCGTCCCGCACCAACTCGACCCCGGCGATGGCCCGTCCGGCGAAGAAATCCAAGAGCGCTCCCCAGGCGTAGGGCGGACGGTAGGAAAGCTGTAGTGTGATCAGCCCGTCCTCGGCCGTGATTCCGGCGGTCTGCTTGCGCAGCTTGGTCGGACAAAGTCGGTAATGCTCCTTGAATAACTGGTTGAAGCGCCGCGTGCTCCCGAAGCCGGCCGCTCGGGCCACCGCACCCACCGTCAGGTCGCTGTCGGTGAGCAAACTCTTGGCTAGAAGCAAGCGGCAAGTTTGCAGGAACTGCAGCGGCGTGACCTGGTAGGCCTCCTCGAAGACCCGCCGGAGGTGACGGGTGGTGTAGCCCAGCCGCGCGGCCACCGAGTCGAGCCCGCCGATGCTCGCGCATTCGTCCTGCAGCATCTGCGCCGAGCGCCGGGCCAAATCCGCCCCCGCCTCCATCGGCGAGAGCCCCGGCGCGATGTCCGGCCGGCACAAGAGACAGGGCCGGAAACCCGCCTGCTCCGCCTCCGCCGCCGTCTTAAAGAAGCGGCAGTTGCGCTTAGCTGGCAACTTCGCCTTGCAGACTGGTCGACAATAGATCCCGGTCGAGGTCACTCCCACGAAGAAGCGCCCATCGAAACGCGGGTCGTGCGCCTTTAACTCAGCGTAGCGTAAATCACGCACAACCTGCTCGTCTGGCTCGTCCCGCACACCTTGCTCGTCTGCCATCATTTTCACTTCCTGCTTGCTCGTTACAAGCCCATAGTAGCGCTTTTGACGGCAAAATCTAGCCAGATTCGGACATGGTTGTCCGCTTCTCTTCTATCACGTTTTCGCGCGCTATCGCGAATCCTTGCAAATCATTCAGAATGCGTGAAGTCCATCTCTGCCAATGACGGCACGCGGAAAGAAAAGCAGGTCGTTCCATTCTGTTCGCTTAGGGAAAAGTCGCCTTGGGTGATGATGTCCATGCCGATTAACATATCAAATCCGATTAGCGGCGCATCGGTCACCTTAAGAGCCGGGAACTCAATACCTTTTGGCAAAATCAAGCTAACCATATACTTATGGGCTCTACCGATGCCGCCCGCATGAATTGTTGGAACCGTTCCAATCGAGAATAAGCCAAGCCGCTTAACCACGTCGTGGGAGATGACGGTATTTGTGGCCCCTGTATCCCAAAGTGCAGTGAGCTCCACGAATGTCGCATCAGCCTCAGGTTCTTGTTCATATGCGGCGCCTACGGTTATGCCGCCAACCAAGATCTGTCTTGCCAGGCCAGGAAATCTTACCGTAAAAGACTTTACGGAAGCGCTGTCGGTCGTTTCAAGCATCGGCGATAACCCCCAATGTTGAAATCGTTACCGGGAACGCTTCGGAATCCGGCACGCATTCCTGAATAATAAAGGTCCCAGGATCGAATTTACGTTTTGCGGCAAAATAGGCCTCGGCGTCGCTATCATAGGCTCCTGCGAGTGATGCACCGTGGATTATCAAGCTCTTGCCATAATACTGTTTGATTAGTTCGTTTTGGTGTTGTTTGAAGTATTTGTTCTCGATCTCAAAATCGGTCTGCATGGTCTCACCTTTCCCTTAAAGGCATGACCCACATTATAACATCTGCCTCCGCCGATTTACTATACTTGGAATCGCCAACTTTATCCAAAGGAACCCTGCCTGCATCGTTCCACCATTTTTGCGCATTGACCAGAAGGGCATTTGCCTCTTCTCTGGATGCGCAAAGGTGATTCCAAGGATAAAGTTTGGCGACTTACGGCGAATGCCCTTCTCCTAATCCGAGAAGCGGAAGCTCCACGGTCGCTGAACGAGTTGACGATCATAAGACTCGACCAATGAGGTTAATATGCTTGGACGGAACGACGAAACGAATGCTGTTGAGCTTGAACAGCCGCCAAGATCTGATGGCCCTATCGTTGAAGCCAGCAACGAAACCGCTGCGTCGACAAAATCCCGCTCAAAGAAAAAGCTTATCCTTGTAATAATAATCGCAGCTGTGATAGTGATCGCTGCTGCAACCATCGGAATCTTTGCTTACCAAAACTGGCAGAAGCGGCAACCGATAGGACAAATTGACAACATTGGGTATATGTACACTTCTTTTCCTAAGAATATTGCGGTTACCCCAACTGAAGAACCGCCAAGAGGCTATATAGACGAAATGACGAAATTTTATAATGCGGGTACTAAAAGAAAAGGAAACTTCACGGATTACCAAGCGTCTTATGATGAGGATTGGCAAAAGCCAGGTGACGAATTACATTTAATTAGGCCAGCAAATGGTTATATTCTTGAAAGCGATGATCTTAACCTTTTTTCTAGTTTTATCCAGCCGCCGCAAAAAAAAGGATTTCTCAAAATTCTCAAAACCCACTATTACTTCTTTTCAGGTAGGAGGGAAGCTCACAACATTGACGCAGGATCATCAAACTGCAGCTATTTATCTACTGTGCACTTTGGACAATAAAGAATATGGGCCCGTACAAGTTACAGTAACCGGCGTCGATGAAAAGACCAACACCGAAAGTGGTTTTTCTGTATTTAGGGGAAGCCTCCAATTACCTATTGCCAATGTTACGAGGAAGAAAATTAATTGTGCTTATGGACCATTTTTAGTGTCTGGCACAAGTAAGGTCGTAAACGGCGTAGTCGACTCATTAAAACTTCGAGCTATCTATACATTTTTCGCTTATCGAGTAACTCCGAAAGAAAGTCCTGTGACAGTCACGGTGTTTCGGGATGATAATGGGGACAAAAAATTTAATGAAGGCACAGATACACTGGTAGCTCGACAGACGTATACTCCGCCAGCCAGCCTAACAGAATAGAGATTTACCGTGCAAACGTTAGGATAAGAATGCCGTTCTTTATCCTTTGCTATTCTTCTCATCTGTACCCGCCTCGTTGCCATCATCATTCTTTCCGCGTCGGTTTCCTAATGGATTGCGATGTAAAATCAGGTACCTGGTATCTAATGGCTTAGATAAATTAAGGGGAACAAGTGGTTGTAACAAACAAGCACCTGAACGTGTTCGAGTTTTACCAAAACGAAAAAACGATTCCCATCGAAAATAATATCTCAAGAGGTTTAGCTATTGTCTTACGCGCTTATCCGCTATTCCTTGATCGCTTTCTTGACCTCCTGAACCAACAATTGCAAAACCGTTTGCAGAAGGCGAACAGCTTCGAAGAAATCGATGTTCAGATTCAACTATCGGCAGACCGTATCGCGAACGAGTATGAGGGCGTTAGCAGGATTGTAGGGATTAGCTTGTCCGCTGATTACGTCCAAAATCTGGGCGAATGGCATGCCGATAATCCGATACCGGATATAGCAATCAAGATTAATGACGCTCTTCTGGTTATCGAAGTGAAGACGAATAACGTTGATCCAAGCAAAGAGCTCAAGAATCAGGTCGAGCAGATTCGTGCTAAACTGGGATTAGAGGCGTCTAGTGTGGAATCCGTTAGCTGCGATTGGGCAGTCATCCTCTTACTTCTTCAACAGACTCGGAATTTGTTGTGTGAAAGCGACTCTAGTATCCTTTCACAGTATTTAGAACATCTTACTTATCGCTTTCCGGAATGGTTCCCCGTTCAAAATATAACCGCTTCAATGATAGACTCCGACGATGTCGTGGCAATCAATAAACGAATCGGGCAAGTCGCACAACGATGCGCAGAATTATTTTCAGGAGGTGCTGCAGAAAAATGGGGCGGTCACACTTTCGATATTTTCGAGAAGTATGCCCATTGTGGAGGTGCGCGCTTATCGTTTGATTCCGAACAGAAGGCGCTGGTCGTAACGCTTTGGCCAGGAGATACAAAAGGGCAGGGAAAGATTTTATTTGATGTCTGCAATAAAACCTACGATTGGATCGAGAATTCTTCCGATGGCTCCCTAACGACTACTCCGTATATTCGTTTTGCTGATTCGTATGGTTCAACTAAAGCTTATATTGATTTACCTCCCAATGTTCCTAAATTAAGTTGGTATGAGTTTTGGAAAAAGGTAAGCGGAAAATGGAAAGAAGAATCGTATGCTAAGCTTAAGGAAGCTATTTTAGAATGCTATAAAGATGCCAGATTCGTGGACTTCGAGCGAGAATTCGTAAATTCTAATAGAACGGCGGTGCTAGTGTCGCTCGGCTTCAGAATCGAGAAACGTATCCGCGCTGATGCTATAGTTCAATTTGATAGGTCAACCCCGAACTCAAATGGCGTTTACGATGGCGCGAAAGATAGCTTGGCAAATGCGATTGTTCAGGGCATGATAAGCCGATTGAATAAAATCGGATCGGTTCCGCGTTAAGGGGTGCCTGTATATCCAGAAGCGGGGGACACTCTAAATAGCCTTGGATGGGTTCACGTGTGAGTAAACTTAGGCGGGACTATTTAGAGTGTCCCCGATGGGGTGGAGAAGTGGGTCAGGCGTTCTTGGCGTGGTCGTCGATGCGGACTTGGATGTGGTATTCGGCGGAGAAGACGGCGCCGATCAGGACGCTGAGAAGAACCAGGGAGACAGCGGACAAAGCGCCGATGCCTTTCCTCTGCGGACAAGACGATCGCTCTGGGCAGAGTTGATTCATGTGCTCCTTCATTCACAACATGCGCTGATTGTGCCACAAAGCCGACGCCGGCATCAGGAAGAGGACTCTTGTATGACCCTTTCCCTTGTTTTCCGGAAACTGGGACACCTTATAAGGTGTCCCCGAAAGGCACAGTAGACGCAATAATGCCGTTTAATGCCACTTGGGAAACGATGATGAAGAATAATGAAAGATGGTAAAGGCGATACAGCTGGTTAGCATATTTTCCCATCGCTGACTTCCTAGGTGAAAACGGATAAGCATGAAAAAAATGCTTATAAATACAAATAATGCATGCAAAAATATAGTAATTAAACTAAAATAACACTCATGAAGCGCTTTGCCCTAGAGAAACTCCTTGCCTGGAAGGCCGATCCTAAACATCGGCCCCTGATCGTGCGCGGGGCGCGGCAGGTCGGGAAGACTTGGTTGATTGAGCAGTTCGCCAAAGAGAACTATCGTAATTATCTTTACTTGAACTTCGACCAGAGTGCACATTCCGGCATCGGACGCAGTCTTTTCGACCTGTTCCAGGAGAGTCTTGAGCCGGAGCGTATCGTCAAGGCGCTAGAAACCCTTTTTAACACCACCGTTTCAACGGACGACACCCTCCTGTTCTTCGATGAGGTTCAAGAGCAACCACGGGCGCTGCAGTCCCTTAAGTATTTCAACGAGCAGGCGCCGGGATACGACATCATCGCCGCGGGCAGTCAGATGGGTATTGCCATGCACGCAGGTGTCTCCATTCCGGTCGGCAAGGTCGACATGATGTATATGTATCCGATGACTTTCGCTGAATTCCTCTGCGCGACTGGTCAGGAGAAGCTCGCCGAAGCGTTGGCAGAGCAGGATTGGCGACTCACCAATTCCTTGCATGGAGCCATCATCGAGTCTCTCCGCAACTATCTTTGTATCGGCGGCATGCCAGCGGTCGTCCAGGATTTCGTCGAGCGCGACAACCTGACTCGCACGCGGGATCTGCAACGGGACGTCCTTGACCTTTATCGCGTGGATTTCTCCAAACATGCTCCCGCGAACCAGTTGGCGCGCATCTGGCAGATCTGGGATTCGATTCCCCGGCATTTAGCTCAGGAGAACAAAAAGTTCATTTGGGGCGCGGTTCGCCCGGGTGCTCGAGCCAAGGATTTCGAAATAGCGATGCAATGGCTTTTCGACTACGGCGTGGCGGGGAAAGTGGAACGCATATCAAAGCCTGGCCTGCCTCTAAAAGCCTATGCAGAAGCGAACGTTTTCAAGCTCTATCTGTCTGACGTAGGTCTGCTCGGGGCTTTGGCTGAGTTGCCTGTCAATAGCCTGCTTACGGGCGACGCCGCGTTCACGGAGTTCAAAGGAGCGCTCACCGAGCAATATGTTTTCCAACAGCTGGTTGCACATGCTGGAGGTGGCCCTCAAGGATCGCGGCCGTTTTACTGGACCGGGCGTGCCGCCGAGGTCGATTTCGTCATGCAGTTCGATGGCGAGATCATCCCCGTTGAGGTGAAGGCCAAGGAAAATCTGCGTTCGCAAAGCTTGAAAGTCTATTATCAACGTTACGCGCCTTCGAAGGCGATTCGCACTTCGCTCTCACCCTATCGAGAGCAGGACTGGCTCGTCAACGTACCCCTTTACGCCGTTGAACAGCTGCCGCTCTGACCTACCAGCTCTCGTCGAGCAAGAATTCGGGGAGGAAGTGGTGTTGGACTCCGTTTTGGCTGAGGTCGAGTTCGTCCATGGAGAGGACGTGGCGGGGGTAGCTGTCCTTGATTCCCTCGAAGACGCCAAACTCGCGGGCGATGGTGTCAGGGGAGGCGAGCAGGTAGGAGACTTGCAGGTAAAGCATTTCGTCGCCCCTGGTGGCGACGAAATCGACTTCCTTGTCCTGTAACTTTCCGACGGTGACCTCGTATCCGCGGCGGAGCAGCTCAAGGTAGACGATGTTCTCTAGCACAGTAGCGACGTTGTAGGCGCCGCTGCCGGCGATCGCCCGTTGCAGGGCGTGGTCGACGCAGTAATATTTCTCGTTGGTGCTGAGTAATTTCTTTCCCGTCAGGTCGTTGCGCGGCACTTTGTAGAGCAGGAAGGCCTCGGTGCAATATTTCAGATAGCCCATCACCGTCTCAGGCGAGATCGGCCGCTTCTCGTTCTTGAAATAATTCGCCACGCTATGGGCACTCAGCATCTGGCCCATGTTGGCAAGCGCGAAGACGATGATGCGGCGCAGCTGTTCGGTCGAACGGACGCCATGGCGCTCGACGATGTCCCGCAGGATGACGGAGTTGAACAGGTCTTGGAGGTACATCCGCGCCGGCTCCGGGCCGAGGTCCTGGACTGCCGCGAAGGGCATGCCGCCGACCCGCAGGTAATCCTCGAAGGCGCTCTTGAGGTCGCCACGTTTCGCGTCCGCTTGCAGCTGCTGATAGCGCGGCAACTCCAAGAATTCACTGAAGGAAAGGGGATAGACCGCAAAAGTCACGTAGCGACCGGCCAGGTAGGTCGCAAGCTCGCTCGAGAGTAACCGCGAGTTCGAGCCGGCCAGGTAGAGGTCGACGTTCTTACGGATGCGCAGCGCGTTCACGCACTTCTCCCACCCCGCGACCTCCTGGATCTCGTCGAAGAGGAGATAATACGGCGCGTCCGCCTCGTCCATCAGTCTGTCCACCTTATCGTTGAGGGCGGCGCTGGTGAGCAGGTCGGCGTTCTCCCTCTCCTCGAAATTGAAGCTGATGATGTGACTTGCCTGCGCCCCGCGCTCCTTAAGCGCTGCCGCGATCAACTCGAGGAGCACACTCTTGCCAGAGCGGCGCATGCCAGTCAGCACTTTCACGACGTCGGTGTCGACGAAAGGGCGAATCTCCTGCAAGTAGCGGTCACGTTTGAGGGGAATATCCATAAAACCTTTCAATAATTTCAGCTACACTTGAAATTATACATAAAATATTAATAATTTTAAGTGTAACTGAAATAATTTAGTTCACCTTACACTTCTATTTTCTTGACGCGCTCGCCCAATCCCACGCCATTCCTATTTGCTGCTTCGCCCACCTGGGCAATCTGCACCACCCGGAAGTTCTTGTCTGGTCGCAAGCAGACAAGAAAACCTACAATGATGGCATGCCTGAGCCAGAGAGCCGAAATCCCGCTTACGCCCGCATCCGGCCATTGGATGAGGAATTCTGCCGGCGGGTGTACGAACAAGTCGCCAAGGTGCCAGCGGGGTGGGTCGCGACCTATGGCGACATCGGGAAGCTGGCCGGCTACCCGCGAGCGGCACGCGAAGTCGGCCTGGCGCTGAGCCGGGTGCGCCCGGATCAGCAGCTACCCTGCCACCGCATCGTCAACGCTTCCGGCGCACTTGCCCCGGCGCCGGTCTTCGGCGGTCCAGATAGGCAGCGGCAGATGCTCGAGGCCGAAGGCGTGAGCTTCCGCGCGAATGGCACCATCGACATGAAGCGCCACCGCTGGCCGCCCCAGGAAGACGACGATCAGCTGCCCTTATTTTGAAAATCGGGACCAGTAAAAGGCTATCCCATCTCCTCTAAATAGCCTCGCCCCCCTCCGGGGACACCCTAGGCGCTGCGCCGGCGCAGCGCCACCCGCAGCCCGCAGATGATGAAGACGAGCAGGGCGAAGAGCAGGACGATCAAACAGCTCAAAGGCCAGCTGCCGCTGCCCCCACCAGCTCCAGCGCTGATCTGGGCAAGACCGTTCGCCAACCAATACTGGGGCGTGAAATGCCCGACCGTCTGCAGCGCCGCCGGCACGAAGCTAATCGGCCAATACAGCCCGCCCAACATGCTGAGGATCACCCCGGCGCCAATCTGGATGGCCGCGATGCCGCCGCTGCCGCTCACCGCTAGCCCGATCAAAAGGGCAAAACCGATGCAGAAAAGAGCGTAGACCAGGCAGAGCAGGAGCAGGGGCCCGAGCGCGAAGAGCGCCGCCATGCTTGTCGCCACGAAGTAGACCAACAGCGGCAGCAGCATCACGATGTTCAAGGTCAGGCCAGCCAGACAGACCCCGACCAGATAAAAGGGCACTGGCACCCCGGACAGGCGCATGCGTGAGAAAGTGCCATCTCGGCGGTCGGCGTAGACGGCGAAAGCCAAGCCAATCAACATCATGAAGGAAAAGGAAGCGTAAAAGCCGATGACCTGTTGGAAGCTGGAGAGCTCGGCCTCGGTCTGGCTGACCCCACTACCAGCTGTCTGCACCGAGAGCTGGGGCGTGGCCGCTGGCAGCTTGGCCAGCAGGCTCTGGTAGCGTGGCAGGCTGCCCGCCGCCGCTTGGGAGAGGGACTTGAGCGAGGTCAGGTACTGGCCGAGATTGGCCCGGACGAACTCCAGGTTCTGATAGTTCTGGGTGTAGGTGACGGTGATCACCTGGGACGCCGCCGCGCTGCTGTTGGCAAGTTCCTTATGGTAGACGACCTGCGGCTTGTCAGAGCGCTTGAGCGGCGCCCCGCTCCTGACCAAGGCCCGCTCGAAGCCGGCCGGCACCGTGACGATCACACTCAGCTCGTGGTTGACCAGTTGGTCGTTAAGGCTCTGCGGATCGCTCTGGTCGCCTACGCTATAACCCAAGTCTTGGGCACAATACTGGCGCAGGGCGCTTGAGGTCGCGCTCTGGTCATGGTCGATCCAGCCGACTATGACCGGATCGGCGCCGCTCGCCCCATAAGTGCTGCAGAGCAGGGCGAAGAGCGGCACTAGGGCCACCCCGACCAGGAGCGCGGCGATGAAGAAAGGCAGCAGGCGGCGGAAGGCGCCGCGGGCGATGGTCCAGATGGCAGACATCAGGCGACCTGCTTTCTCTTGAAGATCAGAGCGCCGACGAGCGCCGCTACTACCAGTATGACCAAACTGACCACCAGTACCACCAGCGAGGGGCCGGCCTCGCCGAAGATAGTCAGGCGGAAGGCAGCGTTTTGGATGGCGGCTGGCGGCAGGTAGGGGGTGACCCCCGGTATCGCGATGAACTGGGTCATGGTGCCGGAGAGGAAGAGCAGCACCCAGATCGGTGCCATCACCACCGCCATCGGATTGACCCTGATGAAGAGCCCGACCACGATGAAGATCGCGCCCACCGCCATGCCGGCAGCCAAGAAACTAACGAAGAGCAGAATGTTGTCCAGGACCGTGGCCGCGTAGTGGGCGCCGAAGATCAGGGAGAAAAGCATGATCACGATGAGCGAGACCAGGTTCATCACCAAGACCTGCAGAAGGTAACCGCCGTAGATGCCGAGACGCGAGCGCGGCGAGGCCAGGGCCCGGCGCAAGGTGCCGTTGCGCCGGCTGGCGTAGAGGCCGTTAGCCCCGCCGATCGCGCCGCCCATGAAGAGCATCATCACCAGCATGGTGATGGCATAGTAGTCCATGGTCGAGCGGCTGTGTCCGGCCAAGGTAGTCTGGACCAGGCCGCCGCCGGCGTCGTTGGCGCTCCCCTGGTCAGCTTTGCTGACGATGCTTTGGGCAGAGCCCGGGTCGGCGGCGATCACCTCGGAGACCGCGCCGTAACTGTTGACATAGGCATGCATGATCGCTTCCAGGGTCTGGTTGGCGGTGCCGTCTGTGCCCTCATAGAGGGCGATCCTGCCCTGCCCCTGAAAATCAACCAAGGCGGCATAGCTACCGTCTGCGACTTGGGCCCGGGGGTCGGCAGCGGCGGCGGGAGGCAAGGTCTTGACGTCATGCAGGTCGGCCAGACCTTGTTTTTGGGCGGCTACGGCGAACTGACGGGCAGCGGTGGCCGAGGCTGGATCGCTGGCGCTCACCTGATAGAGGGCAGAAATCGTTCCGACCGGGGCCTCAGCCCGGTCAAGGCCGGAGAGGGAGGTCCCCAAGATCAAAACCATCAACACCGGGAAGAGGGTGATGAAGAACATCGCGCCGCGGTCGGCGAGGAGGCGGCGGGTGACGTGCTTAAGCAGGCTCCACATACTCAGCTCCGCAGTTCGCGGCCGGTCAGGGCCAAGAAAGTAGTCTCGAGGTCAGGCGCCTCACTGGTGATTTGTTTGATCGGCAGGCCGAGCTCGATGAAGACGGAGAGGATGGAGGAGTAGTCGGCCAGGTCGACCTGGGCATCGATATTGAGCAGGCTCGGTTGTTCGCGGTCGAGGGCGGCGGTGCGGATATCGGGCAGGAGCTGCACCCGTTTGACCAACTCGGCACTGGCCTCCTCCCCCGCCGGGGCGAACTCCACCCTGATCCGTTTCTGGTCGGTGACCAGGGCCAGAAGCTCGCGCTCGCTACCGCAGCCGATCAGCTTGCCGTGGTCGACGATGGCGATGCGGTCGCAGATCTCCTGCACCTCCGGCATGTAGTGGGAGGTGTAGATGACGGTGGCACCACGCTCGCGCAGGGTCTTGACCCCGGCGAGGATATGCTCGCGGCTCTGCGGATCGACGCCTACGGTGGGCTCATCCATCACGATCAACTTGGGGTGGTGGGCGATGCCGCAAGCGATGTTGAGGCGGCGTTGCATGCCGCCGGAGAGCTTGCTCACGCGGCGGTCAGCCTGCTCGCTCAAACCGACGAAAGCGAGGGCCTCGGCCACTGCCTCCTTCAAGGCCTTACCATGCAACCCGTAGAGGGAGGCGAAGTATTCGACGTTGCGCTTGGCCGGGAGGTTACGGTAGAGGGCGATCTCCTGGGGCACCAGGCCGATCTGGGCCTTGACCGCCTTGGCCTCATGCGCCAGGTCATGGCCAGCGACCCTGATCTGGCCGCTGTTCCACTTGGTCAGGCCGACCAAGACATTGATGGTAGTGGACTTGCCGGCGCCATTGGGACCGAGGAAGCCGAAGATCTCCCCAGGGTGGACGCTAAAGCTCAGATCGTCCACCGCGACCACATCGCCGTAGCGCTTGACCAGGTGCTCGACCTGGACGTATTCTTCTGGCATCGTCTGCCCTTTCTAACTATTTGTAGCTATTCTAGGGCAAAGCGGCACTTTCCACGATGACGCAAGCTTAAAATAAGGTATCAAAGGAAGATTTGGGGGCACTCAAACCCAGGAATGTATCAAATGAAACGTCCCTTTGATACTAATACTAAGCGGAAAAGGTAAGTTTCATTCATCCGCATCATGGTAGAGGTCGGTTAGCTGCAGGCTCTGCACTGACTTGCTATTGGAGCAGAGGTAGATCGGCGTCTCGAAATCGAGATGGTCGATTGAGCTGTTGGTGCTCTCGCTGGCCGCATAGCCGATCACACGTTGGTATTTGAGCAGCTTCTTGCCCCGGGTCACCTCGAGGCTGAGCGGCTGGGCCTTGGCCTTGCTGCTGGCGTGGTAGGTTCCTGACAGCTTGTAGCCGTCCTCGAACTTGGTGGCAGTATAACCATCGATCTGCAGAGCGGCGAAAGTCATACCGTCAAGGATGTCTTGGTCGTAGTCGTCGTCTTCCCGGGTCAACTCGGTGCCGTCCTCATGTATATCGGCGATGCGCAGGGTGAAGCTCAGGGTGGTGTGGTCGGCGAAACCCTGCACCCGCTCGATACGCTGGGCCTTGGCCCCAGGCATGACCTCGCCCATCGTGTTACTGAGGTCGTGCAAGGGCTTTCCTGACCCGTCCGAGAAGAAATAGGCGTCGTCGTTCTGCAGCGCCATATAGGGGCTCTCAGAGTACTGGGAGTCATCATAGTGGCTATGCGAAAGGACGCCTATGATGCTCGAACCGAAATAACGCATCACGAAATAGGCGACGATCAAGAGCACGAAGAGGACGCTAAAAGCCGAGGCCACGATGCGCTTGCGCTGGTTGGTGCGCAGGGAGATGTTCTCGGTCGACTGCACCTGAACCAGTTTGTAGCCGTTCCTCACCTTATAGCTACCGTCGATCTGCTCGAGCAGCTGCTGGAAGATCAGGTAGCTGTCCAGGATCTGGTTCCTGATGTCCCCAGCTTGCTGGTGCTTGATCTGGTCGCCCGGCTCGTCGCTGTAGAAGCGCCCACCGAAAGTGGTCACCATCAGGTTGCCGTTGATGCCGATGTTACGCGGATACTGCAGGAGGGTGGCCTGCACGTCAGGCGAGAGTAGCTGCTGTACCGCCAGGGCCTGGCCCTCCTTGGCGATCACGATGAACTCCTTGTCGAAGACCGCGCCGACCTTGTATTCGGTCACGTCCGGCCCTTTGAAGGGACGGCCGAGGTGGTTCTTGCGGTAGATGATCTCGACGTAGTCGACCTGCTTGGGTAGTTCGCATAGGACATAGCTTTGCAGGAGCTTGATCTTGACCGCGTGAGTGTTGGCACGGCCCCGGCTGAGCACATCGAGAGCGATGTTGGCCCCGGTCACCTGGCGGTAGCCGAGGTAATTGCCAACCGTGATGTTGTCTGCGATACGGCAGAGCGGACGGAACTCATTGCGCCCGGCGTAGCAGGAGTCGCCGTAATTGAGGGCGTTGGGCAGGAACTCCTCCATATTGTCATAGTCGGCGGAGTTGGGCGTGTCAAGGCGGTTCTTGTTCAGGAAATCCTCGATCGAGCGCTGGCGCGACTTGCCCATCAGGGCAGAATCGTCCAGGCCTTGGATGGTCTTGACGGTATTGTCAAAGCTTTCTTGATAGGTGGGCATCTTGGGCAAGATCCTAATCTATTCGCAAAATGATTACAGAGGCGCTCAGTTCATCTGTTTATCAGCCAACATCGCAAAGCCAAAGCGAGCTCGAACGACGCCTAGGAAAGCACTGATTGATTGCAGTTGGCGTGAGGACGAGGCGAAGTTTACTGAGGTAAATGAGCCGAAGTCCGAACGTCAAATGCTTTAATCAGTGTCTTCCTAGAACTGCACCTTGGGCGCTTCCTGGATAGCGGCCATCTGGTCGGCCGGCACCTCGTAATACTGGGTCTCACCGGCCACTCCGGCCATCCCCCGGAAGATATTGCCCGGGAAAGTGGTGATCTTGGTGTTGAGCTGGTTGACTGCGGTATTGTAGAGCTGGCGGGAGGCCGCCACCTTGTCCTCGGTGTCGGTAATCTCGCCTTGCAATTGGAGGAAGTTCTGGTTGGCCTTGAGGTCGGGGTAGTTCTCGGCGACTGCGAAGAGGTGGCTGAGCGCGTCGGTCAACTGGTTGTCGGCCTTGGCGGTGGCCTGGGCGTTACCGCTCTGGGCACCCTGAGCGACCGCGCTCCTCATCTGGGCGATGGTCTCGAAAGTCGACTTCTCGTGGGCGGCATAGCCCTTGACCGTCTCGACTAGGTTGGGGATGAGGTCGTTGCGGCGCTTGAGCTGTACCGTGATGCCTGACCATTGCTCGTCGACGCCCTGCTTGAGCCGGCGAATGGCGTTGAACTGGCTGATCACGATAGCCAGGATGACGATAATGATAACGACGATGACTACTACTGCGATGATCGCGCCCATTGGATCCCTCCTTAGAGGATGTTTGGGAATGTTTGAAAGACAACTCATTGTAGCATGTAACAAGGGCTGTCAAAGGGAGTCTGCCCCCATTTGGCATTCCTTTCGGGAACACTCAAAATAGCCAGCCTGACAAGGTAAGCGCCCGCGCTGGTGTTATGATGGAGTCTGTACCTGTTCTGCAAAGAAAGCGAAAAGATGCCTGATACCACCAGTAAGGACTCTAAGGCCAAGCAGCTCGGCTTCGGCTTCATGCGCCTGCCCCTGACCGACCCGGCCGACCAGACCTCGATTGACCTGAAGCAGGTCTATCGGATGGTCGACCATTTCCTCGATGAAGGTTTTACCTACTTCGACACCGCCCAGCGCTATCACGACGGCGAGAGCCAGACTGCCTTGCGCAAGGCCCTGGTCGAGCGCCATCCTCGCGACTCTTACACGGTGGCGAGCAAGATGATGCCGCGCCTGGCCGCATCACACGACGACCTCTATCGCCTCTTCGACGAACAGCTTGCGCAGCTCGGCCTCGATTATCTTGACTACTACCTGGTACATAACCTCAACCAAGTCTCCTACGACCAGGCCAACAAGGTCAGGGTCTGGGACTTCATTGCCGAGCAGAAAGCCGGCGGCAAGATCCGTGAGATCGGCTTCTCCCACCACGGCACCCCTGAGCTCTTGGACGAGATCCTCGCCGCCCACCCCGAGCTCGATTTCGTCCAGCTGCAGATCAACTATTTAGATTATGACTACCCTGGGATAGAGTCCCGCCGCCAACTCGAGATCGCCCGGGCCCACCACATCCCGGTCGTCGCCATGGAGCCCCTCAAAGGCGGCAACCTCGCCCAGGTCGACTCGATCGCCGCCAACTTCATGATGGCCGCCCATCCCGGCTGGGGCGCCATCGACTGGGGCCTGCACTTCGCCGCCAGCCAGCCCGGCGTGCGCACCGTGCTCTCCGGCATGAGCAGCTACCTGCAAGTGGTCGAGAACTGCGAGAGCATGGCCGATGAGACCCCGCTCACTGCAGCCGAGCTCGAAGCGGCCGCCAAAGCCGTCAAAATCATCCTGCTCACGAGCGACATCCCCTGCACCACCTGCCACTACTGCGAGGAGGGCTGCCCGGAGCATATCGCCATCCCCGACTACTTCTCCCTCTACAACTCTGCCAAACGCGACCAGACCGGCAACATCTGGAGCCAGTACACTTTCTACCAAGACATCGCCTCCCGCCGCGGTAAGGCCTCCGACTGCAGCGAGTGCGGCGCCTGCGAGGCCGCCTGCCCTCAGCACATCAAGATCCGCGACGAACTCAAGAAGGTCGCCTCCCTCTTAGAGAAGACCCCCGCATAACAAGGATGTATCAAAGGGGCGTATCAAAGGGACGTTTCATTTGATACATTCTCAGAATGTATCAAATGAAA